>JBAQGP010000523.1:0-5794 GCA_049287845.1 Solirubrobacteraceae bacterium
AGTGCCACCCGCGGGAAGCGTCGCAGCGAACGGTCCAGGCCGCCGATGGCGTCGAACGTCGCCGCCACTGCAAGCCGCCGCATCGCCGGCAGGTCACGCCGGCCCGGGGTGCCGAGGTAGAGCTCCACGTCGCCGTCGGCGGGCACGACGGCAATCGCCCACTTCAGCATCGGGACGAAGCCGGTGACCCATGCCACCGGGGCATACTCGCGGGCGTCCCCGTAGAGGACGAGCGCGTCGAGCTGCTGCCGGCGCAGCTCCGCATGGATCGCCTCGACCCGCGGTAGATACTCCTCCGCGGGCAGCGCCAGCCCGGTACGCCCCCGAAGAACGACGGGCTGCATCGTCTGCATTAGACACGCACCTCGTCCAGCCCCGGCGGACGCCGCGTCAGCGGCGTGGCTCCGTCCGCGCCGACAAGGACCGGCTCACCGCAGAGCATGTACCCGCCGTCCCGCGGGAAGCGCTGGTTGGGATGCAGCGTGAACATGACCCCCGCCCGCAGCGGCGAGTCGTTGTCCCACGTGATGTCACCGGGGGCCAGCGACGCGAGCCCCTGGCCGTGCCCGCGTACCCGGATATGGGGCGGCCGACAGTACTCCGCCAGGCCGGCGGCGACCAGTGGGGCGTCGAGAGCGGCGACGACGTCCGCGACAATGGCGCCCGTCCGGCTGGCCGCCATCCCCGCATGAAACGCCTCGACCAGCAGCGCGTAATGCGCCTGGCGCTCCGGCGAGGCTTCGCCGAGCACCGCGGTCCGGCAGATCTGGACGAACTGCCCGTCGACGGACGGAGAGATTTCGATGTTGACCACGTCGCCCGGCCGCAGATCACGATCGGTTGGCGCGCGCACGTTGTCGCCCTGCGGGCTCGACGAGATGAGCACGAAGTGGTCGTCGGCGCCGCGGCTGCGGACGTCGACGTCAAGCCGAGCCACCAGCTCGTGCTCGCGCAGCCCCGGCCGCAGGCCCGCCAGACATCGGGCGTAGGCGCCCTCGGCGATGGTGGCGGCGCGCCGGGCGCGCTCGAGCTCCGCCACGGTCTTGGCACGATTCGCATCCGAGGCCACCGAGACGAGAACATCGACGACCGCCTTCAGCCGCTGCCGAAACCGCACCGGGACATCGTCCAGGCCCGCCACCTGCACCCGCTCGCGCGGCCCGACAACTGTGACGAGGGCGGCAGCGACGTCGTCGCAGCCGACAACCTCGCAGGCGGCCTCCTCCCGAAGGCGCGCGGCATCCCATGCAGGAGCGGCGACGAGCGTCACCCGGCCGTCGGGCTCCACAACCGCCGCCCCGTGCCCGATGGTCTTGACGCCCGTGACGGCGAACACCGGATTGGGCTCCACGTAGGAGTGCAGCCCGTCGTGCACGATGACGGTGCACTCCGGGGCCACGCTGCTGACGCCGGTGTCCATCAGGCATTCGATCATAGCGATGCCGCCATGCAAAACCATACGTTCCGCATCATGGTACGATGCGAAACGTGCCGCGCGGCACCGCGCTGAGCGCTCAGATGGGTTCGGCGAGCCTCGCCCAGCTGCGCGTGGTGAGCGCGACCGGATCGGCGCCCGGCGGCGTGGTGCGCTCCCACTCCCCCAGCGTCGCCGAGTTCTCCACCACCATCCGGCAGCGCTCGTAGCGCCGGGCCGTAAACCGCGGCAGCGCATCGCCGACGGGCCGCGCCCCGGCGAGCTCCTCGGCGAGGACGATCGCGTCCTCGATGGCGATCCCCGCGCCGCTGGCGAGGTGCGGCGTCGTGGTGTGCGCTGCGTCACCGATCAGCACCGCGGCGCCGCGGTGCCACGGCGCAGGCACGAGCAGGACTTCCAACGCCCGCCACACCACCTGTGACGGCTCGGTGATCCGCTCCCGCAGCACCGCCAGGAACCCGGTGTAGTCGCTGAGCTGGTCACGCAGCAACTCCGGGAGTCGCTCGGACGCGGGGCGCGCGCGGGCGGCGATGTTCTCCACCAGGAAGATGTAGAGCTGGTGCGCCGACGTGGGGACGACGCCCGCCTTGTTGCGCGGCCCGTAGAACATGTACATCGTCCCCTCGTCGAAGCTCCCGGCGAGCTCTGCGGGCCAGTCCACCATCGCTCGCCACACTGCCTGCCCGGTGAATCGGGGCGCCGGCAGCTCCGGAAACGCCAGCGCCCGCACGCGAGAGTGCACGCCGTCGGCGCCGACGACGAGGTCGTAGTGGGACCGGGTGCCATCCCGGAATCGCACGGCGCACACCGTGCGCCCGCCAACCTCCGAGCCGATGGCGTCGATTTCATCGACCGTCGCCCCGAGGCGCACCGGAACTCCGGCGGCGCACACGGCCTCGGCGAGGAGTGCGTGCATCGCCGGCCGGCCGAGCTGGACCAGCGCCGGGTAGCGCTCACCGTTGAGGCGCGGCAGCTCCTCCATCGCGGTCACCTCGGTCCGCTCGTTGCCGACGGCGAACCGGTACAGCGGCGCGCCCTCGGCGACTGCGCGGTCGATCAGGCCCACGGACCGGAGCGCCCGCAGCGCGGGTCCCGTCAGGGTCAACCCAACGCCCACGGGACGCCACACCTCCTGGATCTCAGCCAGCTCCACCGCGATGCCGCGACGCGCCAGCGCCACCGCCAGCGTCGAGCCGGCGATGCCGGCCCCGACGACGAGCACACGCTCCACCGCGGGCACGGCTCAGATCGGCGCCGCCAGCGCGGCGAAGCTCTCGTCGGACAGGCGTGCGTGCTCGGAGGCCGGAACAGTCGGGTCCTGCTCCCACGCCCCGAGCTGCGCCGAGTTCTCAACGACGATCCGGCAGCGCTCGTAGCGGCGCTCCATCAACCGCGCCAGCGCGTCCGGGAGCGTGTCCGCGGCGTCGAGTTCCTCGGCGAGGACAATGCCGTCCTCGATGGCGATCCCGGCGCCCATGGCCAGGTGGGGCGTCGTGGCATGCGCGGCGTCGCCGATCAGCAGCACCCGGTCGCGATACCACGGCGACGCCAGCAGGAACACCTGGAGCGGGCGGCAGTCGATCTGCTCAGGGTCGATCATCCGCTCGCGCGCCCAGCCGATCACGCCGCCGTACTCGCTCAGCTGCTCGCGCATCAGCGCCGGCCACTCCTCCCGCGGCGGCCGCGGGCTGCGTGAAGCGTTCTCGACGAGGAACACGTACGCCTCGCCGGGCGAGACGGGGTTGCAGCCGGCCTTGTTACGGGGGCCGTAGTACATCGCCATGTCGTCGCCGAGGTCCGGGGGCCGGGGGATCATCGCCCGCCACACCGTCTGCCCATTGAAGTAGGGCCGCGGCGTGTCCGGGAAGACGATCTCGCGCACCGCGGAGTGGATCCCGTCGGCGCCGACGAGCAGATCGTACGTCGGCCGGGTCCCGTCGTTGAGCGTCACCTCCACCCCACCATCCCGCTGCGCGATTGCGGTCACGGTCGTGTCCAGGTGGATCGTGGCGCCGGCCCTCTTGGCCATCTCGGACAGGATCCCCCAGAAGAGGGGGCGGGTGATCCCGAAGCCGCCGGGGAAGTCCCCGCCGGCTACCTGGGGCAGAACCATCCGCTGCAGCGTCTCCCCCTGGGCGTTGCCGAAGATCATCCCCGGGTGGCCGGATCCCTGAACGATGCACGTCTCCAGCGCCTCCACGTCCACCTGATGCAGCGCGCGCAGGGTCGGCCCGATCATCGTCAGGCCGGACCCGAGCGGCCGCAGTTCGTCGTTGATCTCCACGATGTCGGCCGCGATGCCGCGCCGGCGCAGCGCCGTGGCGGCGGTCAGCCCCGCCGGGCCGCCGCCGACGATGAGGACGCTTTGCACGGCGGCCATCAGCTGTCGTCCCGCGTCGCCCAGGGGTTCGCGAGGCCCGCCAGCTCAGGCTCGGGCACCGCCGCGGCATCGGCCGGCGGGAACGCGTCCATCATCGAGTCCGGCATCGCCAGGTTGCGGAACATCGTGTTCGAGCCCTGGGACGGGACCCACTTGACCGGCGCCCAGTCGGGTTGGTAGAGCCGGTAGCCGCCCGAGTTGATCTCCAGCCGGACGCCGCCGGGCTCCCGGAAGTACAGGTAGGTCTGCTCGCCCATGCCGTGGCGCCCGGGACCGAACTCGATGTGACCGCCCGCCTCCATGACGACGTCGGCCGCGCGCAGCACATCTTCCACGGTGTCGACCCAGAACGCCAGATGGTGCAGGCGCCCGGGAACGCCGGACAGGTCCAAGCCCAAGCCGAGGTCGTGTGACTTCTCGTTGGTAGTGACCATGGAGAACACGATCACGTCCGGATGGTCGTCGAGCCCGGTGTACTCGGTGAACCGGTACGACAGGGTGTCGCTGTACCAAACGGCGTCGGCGTAGGCGTCCTTGGTGGCGAGGGTGACGTGATCCAGTTGGCGCGGCGAGACGCCACGTGCCGGGGGCCGCTGCGGGCGGGCGGGGAAGCTTGAGCGCTTCTCCGGGGGCGCCTGGTAGCGATCCACCTCCCAGAAGACCTCGTGGAGGTGACCGCCGGGGCTACGGTAACGGAAGGCGGGCCCGTGCCCGAGGCTGGCCTCCTGCCACTCATCGCCCAGGCCGCTGTCCTGCAGCCGCGCGACGGCCCGCTTCAACTGATCGGGCCCCTCCGCGCGCCAGGCCGCGTGGCCCATCGCCGGCGCCGGGCCCTCGGTCAGCACGACGCTGTGGTGAAAGTAGTCGCCCCAGCAGCGCAGGTACACCGACTGGCCGTCACGCTCAGTCTCCTCCAGGCCCATGACCTGGGTGAAGAAGTCCAAAGACTCTTGCGGCTTGGGGGTGAGCAGCTCGACGTGCGCGAGCTGTGAGATCAACCGATCGTACATGTGACTTCTCCTGTCCTCCGATGTCGTTGCGTTGCGATGCGGCTGTCAGGCCGGCTGCGCCAATGCCGCCCAGGTGGATGCGGTCAGTCCCACCGGGTCGGCGTCCGCCGCGTGACTTCGCTCCCACTCTCCCAGCTTTGCGGCGTTGTCGACGACCAGCCGACACCGCTCGATCCGCCGAGCAGCGAATCGCCCGAGCACATCGTCCAGGGATCCCCCCTCGGCGAGCATCTCTGCCAGCACGACAGCGTCCTCCAGTGCGCACAGAGCCCCAGCGGCAAGGTGGGGCGTCGTGGCATGCGCGGCGTCGCCGATCAGCACGACACGGCCGCTGTGCCACGGGGGCGCAACCATGATCACCTCCAGCGGCCGGTAGTCGACGCGGTCCGGGTCGGCGATCCGCTCACGTATCCAGCCGACCCAGCCCTCGTACTCGGCGAGCTGCTCTCGGAGCAGACCGGGCATCTGCTCCCGTGGTGGCCACCCCGCGTCCTCGACGTTCTGCACCAGGAACAGGTACACCTCGCGGTCGGACACGATATTGATTCCGGCCTTGTTGCGCGGCCCGTAGAACATCCCGCCCTCAAACAGCTCTTCGGGCCGGTCGACGAGCGCCCGCCACACGGCCTGGCCGGTGAAGTAGGGGCCCGGGGCATCGGGAAAGACCAGCTGGCGCACCGATGAGTGGATCCCGTCTGCGCCGACCACCAGGTCATAGCGGCCGTGTGTGCCGTCGCTGAACTGCACCTCAGCGGCATCGGGCGCCTGGGTCACCGACCGGACGGTGACGCCGAGCCGCGGCTCCACCCCGGCTGCGCGCGCCGCGTCACCCAGCAGGTCGTGCAGCGCCGGGCGCGTGATCCCAATGGCTCCCGGATGCGCCGAGCCCGGCAGCGGCGTCACCGCCACCCTCGTGTGGAGCGTCCCGAGGTGATCGCCGATCACCTGCTGGGCGCGCGGAAACCCGAC
>JBAQGP010000524.1:0-5565 GCA_049287845.1 Solirubrobacteraceae bacterium
CGCAAGCAGCAGTCGGTCAACCTCCGCGACCTGGCCGGGCGCACCATGCGGGATTTCGCCGAGGAGGCGCGCCGGCTCCTCCCGGACCGCTGAACCCCGCGGGGGGGAGGGCGACAGCCGCAGGGCCCGGCGAGCCGACGCCAGGCTCGCTGATACCGTCAGCGCACCATGGCCACGTGCTACCGACACCCATCCCGGGAGACCGGGGTTTCGTGTTCCTCGTGCGGGCGGCCCATCTGCCCGGACTGCATGACCCCGACCTCGGTGGGCATGCGCTGCCCGGAGTGCGCGCGAGAGCGCACCAAGGTCAAGAGCGTGCGCAGTCGCCCCAACGCGCCCGCGGTCACCCAGGTCCTGATCGCGATCAACATCGCGGTGTTCATCGCCGAGACCGCCACCGGCACTCCGCTGGGCGGCGGCGTGGCCGGCACGCTGTTCATCAAGGGCGCGCTGGCCGGCCCCCCCATCGAGCAGCTGCACCAGTACTACCGCCTGGTCACGGCGGGCTTCCTGCACGACGGGCTCCTGCATATCGCCTTCAACATGTTGTTCCTCTACTTCATGGGGCAGATGCTCGAGCCCGTCATCGGGCGGCTGAACTTCGCCGTCGTCTACGTCGTGTCATTGCTGGCGGGATCGTTCGGCGCTCTGCTGCTCACCCCTGACGCGTACACGGTGGGCGCCTCCGGGGCCTGCTTCGGGATCCTCGGCGCGCTCATCGTCATCGCCTACTACCGCGGAATCTCGATCTGGCAGAGCGGTCTCGGCTTCACCCTGGTGATCAACATCGTGTTCTCGCTGAGCGTGAGCGGGATCTCGATCGGGGGCCATCTCGGCGGGGTGGTCGGTGGGGCCATCTGCGGCTGGCTGATCGTGCAGCTCGGGGAGCGCCGCCGGATGCCCGCCGCCGCCCTCGCGGGGTGCGTGGTGGTGGCCGCGGTCAGCGTGATCGCGGCGATCGCCGTGGCCGGAAGCGCCGGCCTGGCGCCCAATGGCCTGACCATCTGACCGCCCAGGCCACTTAAAGCTCGACGGTGAGGGCCCGGGCGGGCGGGGCGGGCTCGGGCACCAGCTCGGGATGCAGGATGTGCGCCAGCAGCTCCAGCCCGTCGATGAGCCGCGGCCCGGGCCGGGAGAAGTAGGCGGCGGCGTCGACGGCGACGACCTCGCCGGCGCCGATCGCCGCCAGCTCGTCACGGTGCATCTCAGCCTCGCGATGGGCGATCTCGACGTCGTAACCGCACGGCATCACGATCACGATGTCGGGCTTGGCGGCGGCCACCTCCTCCCACGAGCACTCCTCGGAGTTCTCGCCGGCGAAGCCCCGCACGTCCTCCCCGCCCGCAAACTCGATGAGCTGGGGCGTCCAGTGGCCGGCGGCAAACGGCGGATCGAGCCACTCCAGCGCCACCACACGTGGACGACGCGCGGCCGTGCGCGTGAGCACACGGATGCGATCGATCCGCGCCGAGGCCTCCTGCACCAGGTCGACCGCCGCATCCTTGGTGTCAGTGGCCTGGGCGAGCGTGCGGGCGTCGCCCAGGACCTCGCCGACGGTGCGCGGGTCGAGTGAGATCACCATCGGCTGGGTGTCGATCTCCTCGGCGATCGCGCGGACATCGTCGTAGGAGACCGCGCAGACCGAGCACAGCGCCTGGGTGACGATGAGGTCAGGCTCCAGATCGTGCAGCGCGTCGGCGTCCAGCTCATAGATGGACTCCCCCGCCAGGGTGCGCTCCTTCACGGCGGCATCGATCTCGGCGGCGCTGAGACCCGCGGGCAGGACATCGCGAGTCACCTTCTGCAGCTTCTGCGCTTCCGCTGGATAACCGCACTCGTGTGTGACCCCCACGACGTCTTCGCCCAGACCCAGCGCGAACAGCATCTCGGTGGCTGAAGGGACGAGGCTGATGATGCGCATGCTCAGGTTTGCGGGTCGCGCGGCCGTGGGAGCTTGAACGCAGCCCAACAAGGAGACGACATGGCGGAAACGCTAAACGAGGACGAGATCGCGTCAAGGCTACGGCGTTTACCCTGGGAGCGCGATGGGGACGAGATCGTGCGGGAGTGGCGCTTCGCGGACTTCAACGAGGCGGTGGCGTTCGTCAACAGGGTCGCGGAGGTCGCCGAGGAGGCCAACCACCATCCGGACATCCTGCTGCACGGCTGGAACATGGTGAAGCTGTCGCTGACCAACCACGCGGCGGGCGGCCTCACCGAGATGGATTTCACGATGGCCGAGCGGTTCGACGCCCTGGACAGATAGTCCGTCCGCCACCCGCGTCAGCAGGGCGCGCTCCGCCTCCCTGCCGGCGGCCCCGCTCGACCCCGCCGGACCCGGTCGGTCGTGCCAGATGGGCGGTCACGCCGGGACAGGGTCGGTCACGCCGGTGCCTGCTGCTACCGTTCGCCGGGTCGCTGAATGAACGACGACGACGAACGACCCCGAAGTAGCAGCGCGCTGACGCAGGGCGCCACCCGGACGGCGATCCGGACAACGCGCGGCGGTCTGTGAAGGTGCTCTTCATCTTCCTGACCGGGGTCCTGATCCTGGTCAACGCGTTCTTCGTGATCGCCGAGTATTCGCTTGTGCGCTCGCGCAAGTCGCGCCTGCAGGAGATGGCCGAGGCCGGCATCCGCGGCGCCCGGCTCGCGCTGGCTCAGATGGAGGAGATCGGCGACTACATCGCCGCGTGCCAGGTCGGCATCACGATGGCGTCGATCGGAATCGGCGCGCTCGGCGAGCCCGCGATCGCGCATATCTTCGAGCCGCTGTTCGGTGGTCCGCTGGGCCGTTCCGCCGCCGTGGTGGTCTCGGTGGTCATCGCGTACCTGCTGATCACCATCGCTCAGAGCATCGTCGGCGAGATCGCGCCCAAGCTCTACACCATCCAGCACGCCGAGGACCTGGCGCGGCGTGTCGCCCGCCCGCTCCAGATGAGCCGGGTTCTCTTCACGCCGTTCATCTATGTGCTCAATTCGGCGTCCAACTCGCTGCTGCGCGCCACCGGCACCGATCCCAACGCTGAGCCCGAGGGTGGCACCCCGGACGAGATCAAGCGGATCATCGCCGAGTCCTCAAGTGGCGGCAGCCTCGATGTCGGCGAGGCCAACATGCTCACCGGGGTGTTTCACCTGCACGAGCAGGAGGCTCGCCAGGTGATGACGCCGATTCCGGCGGTGGTCACCGTCGACCTCTCCGAGACCGTGCAGGACGCTCTGCGCCGCTGCGTCTCGACCGGCCATTCGCGCCTCGTGGTCACCGAGGACGAGAACCAGGACCGCGTCAAGGGAATCGTCCACGTCAACCAGCTGGTCAAGCTGATGATGAACGAAGGCTACGAGGCCCACTTCGACAAGCTGGTCCGCGCCGCGCCGATCGTCCCGGAGACCAAGCCGCTGGACGACCTGCTCGCCGACCTCCAGCGCGAGCGCACGGAGCTGGCGATCGTCATCGACGAATATGGCCGTACGGCGGGGATCGTCACCACGGAGGACATCATCGAGGAGGTCGTCGGCGAGATCAGCGACGAGACCGACCCCGCCGGCGGAGCCGTCCGGCGGCTGGCCAGCGGCGACTGGTTCGTGCGCGGGCACGTGGCGCTCACCGACCTCGAGGATTACGGCCTGCACCTGCCGGTCGACACCGACGCCTACAACTCCGTTGGCGGCTTCGTGTTCGCGGAGCTCGGGCGCTTGCCCAAGCGCGGTGACCAGGTCACCGCCGACGGCTATGCGATCCGCGTCGAGTCCGTGCGCCAGAACCGCATCGAGGCGGTCCGCATCCGCCACCGCAAGGCGCCCGCCACCGAGACCGCGCCGGCGTAGCCCCGCGCCCGGCGTGTGTGCCGGGCATCACACCTGGCGGCGCGCGAGCTCGCGCCATTCGTTACATTGCCGCGCTAACGGGGGTCCGGTTGGATTCCGGCGGTTGAGAGGAGAGATGGAGCCGGCCCTCCGGGGCCGGCTTCGCCCGCCTCAGGTCCCGAGGGGGCGGGTGGGGCCAAAAAGAAACCGGCCCGCTGGGGACGGGCCGGTCTCGTGCTTCTGGGGAGGAGGTGCTGCTATGAGGTACGTCGCGCCATGCATATTGGGCCTCGGACCTGAACGCAGCCTTAATAATTAGTTGTAGTCGTAGAAACCACAGCGGGTCTTGCGGCCCAGCGCGCCGCCGTCCACCAGCTCGGCCAGACGGGCGGGCACGGCGGCACCGATCTCCTCGCCGATCGCCTTGGAGACGTCGAGCCCGACGAAGTCCAGGAGCGCCATCGGGCCCATCGGCATCGCGGCGCCCAGCGTCATGCACTTGTCCACGTCGGCCGGCTGCATCCCGGTCCGGACCATGAAGTCCACAGCGCTGAACAGGTAGGGGAAGAGCAGACGGTTGACCACGAACCCCGGGAGGTCGGGGACCTCCACCGGAGTCTTGCCGAGGTCCTCGCACAGCGTGCGTGCGCGCTGCCGCACGTCGCCGCGGGTCTGGGGCCCGAAGGCCAGCTCGACCAGCTCCATGCGCGGCACGGGGTTGAACACGTGCAGGCCCACGAACCGGTCGGGGTGGCCGCTGGCGATCGCCAGGTCCGCGATCGACAACGACGACGTGGTGGTGGCGACGATCTCGTCGGGCCCCGTGTGCGCGGCCAACTCGGCCAGCAACGGGCCCTTGTGATCCGGATCCTCGACCACCGCCTCGACCAGGAACGTCGCCTGGGCCAGCTCGTCCAGGTCGCCGACGACACGGACCCGATCGGCGCAGCCGTGGAGCTCGGGCAGCTTGTCGCAATGCTTGGCCACGGCCCCTCGTACGCGGTCCGCGGAGGCGGTGGAGCGGGCCCACAGCAGGACTTCTCCGTGGGCGGCGGCGACGGCGGCGAGTCCTGCCGCGATCGTGCCGGAGCCGGCGATGGCGAGTCTTTCGTGCAAGAGATCTCCTGGTGTGGTGCGCCCAGGACCGTGCCGGCCCCGGGAGGCGCCAAGAGTACGGGACTGTTCAGTGGATCGCCAGTGGGCCACTGGCTCCCCGTTATCGCTCCTGCTCGGTCGGCCGGATCAGCATCTCATTGACCGCCATACGCCCGGGTCGTGTGACGATGTAGGAGATCGCGTCGGCGATGTCCTCGGACTGCATCCGCTCGAAATCCATGCCGGCGGCCATCTGCTCGCGGACCTCGGGCCGGACGTGGGATACGAGCTCGGTGGCCACCGCGCCCGGCTCCACGAGCGACACGCGCACATGACGGCGCGTCACCTCCTGGCGCAGCGACTCGCTGAACGCCCCCACGCCCCACTTGGTGGCGTTGTAGACGCCGCTGCCGCTGCGGGCGACTCGCCCGGCCACCGAGCTGATGTTGACCATATCGGCGACCTTGCGCGGGCTGTCCTGCGCGGCGGTGAGCAGGTGTGGGAGGGCGGCGTGGGCGCAGTAGAGCAGTCCCTTGACGTTGAGGTCGATCATCCGCTCCCACTCCTCCAGGGGCGCGTCGACGATCGGACCCAGCAACATCACCCCGGCGTTGTTGACCAGCGTGTCCAACCGGCCGAGCCCGGCCACGGTCTGTTGCACCA
>JBAQGP010000525.1:0-2681 GCA_049287845.1 Solirubrobacteraceae bacterium
AGCTCGCACAGCTCCTCGTTGAGCGGGGTGGGCACGCCGTACAGGCGGCCCTGGAGCACGATCTCGCCGTTGAGATAGTCCGTCTCGAGCGCGCCGGTCCCGCGCGCCAGACTCTGCCAGGTGGAGGATCCAGCGCGGCTGCGACCGTCGATGTCGCGCACGCCCCAGCGCCGCCACCGGGCCTCGATGTCCGAGATCTCGTCAGCGACGTAGCTCACACCGGCGGCGTCCAGCACTGCCCGTCCTTCCGCCGTGACCAGCTCGGCCAGCTCGCGGCGCCGCTCGGAGGCCGCGAACAGAGCGCCCACCGCGTTGGTCAGATTGAGCAGCAGCTTGGCGTGCTTGAGGCGCATCACGTCGGCGACCGGATGCGAGTCCAGCCGCGAGGCGGCCAGGGCGGCGCAGATCTCCTCGCAGCGCCGATCGACGCCCGCGGGGTAGCGGCCGATGTCGATGTGGCCCGTGGTCTGCGCCCCGTACGCCTCGATCGTTCCCGGCTGCAGGTGTGCCGCGGGCAGCATGACCACGGCCCCGTAGACCTCATCCATCATCCGCAGCGCGACGCGCTCGTTCTCGACGCCGTTCTGCAGGCACACGAGGGGTACGGTCCTCCCCACCGCGTCGCGCAGCGCGGTCAGCGCGTTCAGCGTGTCCTGGCTCTTGGTCGCCAGCAACACCACCTCCTCACCGGTCCAGTCCACGTCGCCGGGATCGCCCACCGCGGCCAGCGGCAGCACGGCGCGCTCCACTGGCGTCAGGAACGTCAGACCTCGATCGCGGATCGCCTCCAGGTGGACACCGCGCGCGATCAGCGTGACGGTGTGACCGCTCTGGTGCAGGCGTGCACCGACGGCGCCGCCGATGGCCCCCGCCCCGAAGATGACGAATCGCATGCCCCCAGCCTACGACGGCGTGCGTCGCGCGACGCCGTGGCGTCAGGTGGCGGCGAGCTGGTCGGCGCTCGCGGGCGTGTAGAGCCCCACCTGGTCGCGCCCATTTTCCTTGCTGGAATAGAGCGCCCGGTCGGCGAGGCGCACCAGCTCGGACGGGTCGAAGGTGTGCCGCGTGTCGCAGAGGCCGGCCGAGAGGGTGACCCGCTCGTCCCCGTTCTGGGCCATCGCCGCGCGCGCGCGCTCCACGGCCACCGCCGCCTCCTCGCCAACGGTCTCGGGCAGGATCCAGGCGAACTCGTCGCCGCCGATGCGGGCCAGCGTGTCCTCGGTCCGAGCGGCATCGCTCAGGCAGCGGGCGACGCGAACGAGCACCTCGTCCCCGGCCTCGTGGCCGCCCAGGTCGTTGATCAGCTTGAAGCGATCCACATCGATCATGGCCACCGAGAGCGGGCTGTCGTAGCGCCGGGCCCGTGCCATGTCTGCGGTGAGGCGCTCATAGAAGGCGCGATGGTTGGCCACGCCGGTGAGCGCGTCGGTGGAGGCCTGCTCGGCGAGAGCGGCCCGGTCCTCGATGCTGGTGACGGCGGTGGAGATGAGGGCGGCGAACTCCGTCAGCCGACGCTCATGCTCGGACTCGAAGGCGAGGGGGCCGACCGACGCCACCGCGAGAAAGCCCCAGCTCCTGCCCGCACCCTGGATCGGCGTCACGATGCTCGAGCCGTAGCCCAGGCGTCCGAGGCTCGACTCCACCGCCACCTGCTCGACGCGGACAGGACGGGCGGCGGCCAGCGCGCGCGCCAGGTCGGAGTCGGCAGCGACCGGGAACATGCTGCCGACGGCGTATGCGCGTTTGCTCGACCGCGTCCAGGAGCCGAGGATCACCGCCTCGTCGGGCGCGTCCAGACGCAGGATCGCGGCCGCGCCGGCGGTCAGCAGGTGCCCCGCCTCAATGGCGACGATCTGGTAGAAGCGATCAGCAGGCTCGCCCGAGACGACCGCCGTGGCAACGCGGCGCAGCGCGCCCTGCTCGGCGGCCAGCCGCTCGGCCTGGCGGCGTACGCGAAACAGGAAGCGCTTGCCCACCACGATCGCAACGCCGAGCACGACGAAGGCAGGCCCGGCGATGACCAGGGTAGCCGTGCCCTCTGTCCCGGCGCCGGTGCTACCGCCGGCGATCGCGAGGCCCTCGGCGACGGCGCAGGCCACAAAGTATGCGGCCGCCGCACGAGGCTTGAAGAAGTAGGCGGTGAAGACCACGACGTAGAAGAGGCAGGCCCAGGCGGGCGAGCGCGCGCCGCCGCTGAGCGAGATGGCGAGCGCGAGCGCGGCCATGCCGGCGATCGTCGAGAGGTGGATGAGCCACGCCGGCAGTCGTCGGTAATCCAAGAACAGGCCCGAGACGCCGCCCCAGAGGCAGCCGCCGACGCCCATCGCCACCACGATGTCGCGATGGACCTGCTCGCCCGGCAGGGCCAGCGCCATCGCGACCACGCTGAGCGACGCGATGACCCACACCACCGCCCCGGCGTATCCCGCGACCGCGCGGTCCTCCGCCCGGATCTCGCCGGCGGAACGCACAGCAGTGATCGCTCGGTTCATAGCTCTGGACATGGAGAGGGTTGCGCACGCGCCCCGACTACCGGGTTATCGGCGCGGGCGCGAGCTGGCGTTAGGTCCGTCGCGTCCAGTGGCCACTCGGCGCTGCCAGCCGGGTCAGAGCGGCTGGCGCACGACCGGCCGCCGCGCCGCCGCGGCTTCGTCCAGGCGGCGCACCGGGGTGGTGTGAGG
>JBAQGP010000526.1:0-3690 GCA_049287845.1 Solirubrobacteraceae bacterium
GGTGAGGACCGGGCTGATCGGCAGGGCGATGTTGGTCGCGGCGAGCCGATCGGTCACCGGCAGCGGCCCGAGCTCGCGCACGTAGGGCGCCATGGCGGGCTGGCGGTGCAGCGGTACGCGGTAGTAGGCGCGGGCCTGCACCCCGGCGGCGTTCAGTCCGGCCATCACGTCGTCGGCCCGGGGATGGGTGACCACGTACAGGTGCCAGGCCGGCTCGGCCCCATCGGGCACCACGGGCACACCCACATGCCGCTCCACGCCGGCCGCCCGGTACGCGGCGGCCGCGGCGCGGCGTCCGTCAGACCAGGTGTCCAGGTGCGGGAGCTGGACGCGCAGGATGGCCGCCTGGATCTCGTCCAGGCGCGAGTTGTAGCCGACGTGCTCGAAGGTCTGCTTGTCGCGCGAGCCGTGGAAGCGCAGCGACCGGGCCAGCGCGGCGACGCCGTCGTCGTCGGTGACCACCGCGCCGCCGTCGCCGAAGGCGCCGAGGTTCTTGGAGGGATAGAAGGAGAACGTCGCCGCGTCCCCCAGCGTTCCCGCCATGGCGTTGTTCTGGCGCGCTCCCGCGGCCTGGGCGGCGTCCTCGAGCACCGGCAACCCCAGCTCGCGCAGGTCGGGAGCGGGCAGCCCGAACAGGTCGACCGTGACGATCGCGCGCGTCCGCGGGGTGAGCGCCGCCCGGACCGTGTCGGCCGTGACGTTGCGGGTGTCGTGGTCGACGTCGCAGAACACCGGCCGCGCGCCGGCGTTGACGACCGCCTCGGCGCTGGCGTAGAAGGTCAGCGCCGGGACGACCACGTCGTCGCCGGGCTTCACCCCCAGCGCCCGCAGCGCCACGGTGATCGCGTCGGTGCCATTGGCGACCCCGATGACGTGGCGCACGCCCAGATACTCGGCGAACTCCTGCTCGAAGGCCTCCACGTTGGGGCCGAGGACGAAGCGACTGTCGGCCACGACGTCGGCGATGCGCTGAAGGATCGTCTGGCGCAGCGGGGCGAGCGGCGTGGCGGTGTCAAACAGGGGGACGGTCATCGCGCTCACAGTACTGACCGCGCAAGATGAGAGCCCGCTCACAGTGCCCGCTGAGGGCGGGTGGGGGCCGCTACGCTACGCGCCAGTGCCGTTCCTGATGGCCTCCCTGACCGCTCCGCTGGTCAACCTCGCCACGCATCTCATCGACAGCATCGGGCTGGCGGGGGTGGCGCTGCTCACCCTGAGCTCGGGCGTGATCGGGGTCCCGGGGACCGAGCCCACGATGCTGTTCGCCGGCTTTGACGTCTTCCAGGGGAACCTCACCCTGCCCGGGATCATCATCGCCGGCGTGATCGGCGACGTCGCGGGCGCCTCGATCGCCTACTCCATCGGCTACTTCGGCCGGCGCGAGCTCCTCGAGTCCCACGGCTCCAAGCTGCACGTGAGCGCCGGCGGGCTCAATCGCGCCCACCGGTGGTTCGATCGCTACGGCACGCCCGTCATCTTCGTGTCCCGCTTCCTTCCGCTCATCCGCGCCGCCTTCCCCTACGCCGCCGGCGTCGCGCGGATGCCGTACGGGCGCTTCGTCACGATGGCCACGCTCGGCTCGGTCGTCTGGATCGGCGGGCTCGGCGTGCTGGGGCGCGAGGTCGGCAAGCAGTGGCAGACCTGGCGCCATCACCTCGAGTACGTCGACTACGTCGGAGCGGTGATCCTGGTGGCGGCGGTCGTCTACCTGATCATCCGCTGGAGGCGCTCGCGAGGGGGACCCGGTGGCGCTCCCCAGCCGGAGCCGGCGGCGGATGTCGTCGCCGACTGACCCGGGCGCGCTGGAGACGGCACCCGCCGGTGACACGGTGCCCACCCACCCGACCACCGTCCCAGCCACCCACCCACCCCACACCGCCCCCTCCGAGATCGCCGTCGGCCAGGCGCTGGTGCTGGGCGCCCTGCACGGCCCAGCGGAGCTGCTGCCGATCTCCTCCTCCGGTCACGTCGCGGTCATCCCGTGGCTGCTGGGCTGGGACTACTGCCGGGTCGACGCCGAGCTGCGCAAGGCCTTCGAGGTCGCCCTGCACGCCGGGACCGCCGCGGCGCTGCTGATCACGCTGCGCACCGAGGTCTCCGACGCCATGCATGACATGAGCCCGCGCATCGTCGAGCTCATCGTCCTCTCGTTCGTGCCGCCGGCCATCGTCGGCTACACCCTCGAGCGCCCCATCGAGCGTCGCCTCGGGACCCCGGGCACGATCGCGCTGGGCCTGCTGGCGGGATCGGTGGCGATGGCCCGAGCCGATCGCACTCCACAGACGCGCACCTCGCGCGACGCCGGCCTCGCCGACGCCCTGTGCCTGGGGATCGCCCAGGCCTGCGCCCTTCTCCCTGGCGTGTCGCGCAACGGGGCCACGCTGGCGGCGGCCCGCTGGCGGGGGTTCACCCGCGAGGACGCCAACAAGCTCTCGCGCCACGTCGCCCTCCCGGTGATCGCCGGCGCGACGCTTCTCAAGACTGTCCGCCTGGCGCGCCGAGGCCTGCCGCGCCGCAGCGCGCTGCCGATCGCCGTGGGCGCCGGAGCCTCCTTCGCGTCGACGCTGGGCTCGACGTGGCTCATCCGCCAGGTGGAGCGCGACCGCTCGCTGCTCCCGTATGCCGCCTACCGGCTGGGCCTCGCGGCCATCGTGCTGGGCCGCCTGGCGCAGCGGGCGGAGTCCGATCCATATACGACAATGGCCACGTGACCGACGCCTACGCAGCCGCCGGGGTCGACACGCGGCAGGCCGACCGCGGTGTCGCCGCTCTGGTGTCGGTGCTCCGCTCGATCGACACCGGGCGCGAGCGCCTCTCGGTGCCCCTTCCCGGTCACTACGCCAGCGTCATCCGGATCGCCCCGAACCTCGGCGTGGCCCTGGCCACCGACAGCGTCGGCTCCAAGGTCATCGTCGCCGAGCAGGCGCAGCGCTTCTCCACCATCGGGATCGACTGCGTGGCCATGAACGTCAACGATCTCGTCTGCGTCGGGGCCGAGCCGCTGGCGCTGCTGGACTACCTCGCGGTCGAGTCGGCCGACCCGGGCCTGCTCGCCGAGCTGGCGGAGGGGCTGCGCGCCGGCGCCGAGGACGCCGGCGTCGAGATCCCCGGCGGTGAGGTCTGCCAGCTGCCCGAGGTCATCCGCGGCCATCCGTCGCCCTACGGCTTCGACCTGGTGGGCTCCGCCTTCGGCACGGTCGCGCTGGACGCCATCGTCGATGGCCGCGCATGCGCCCCGGGCGATGCGCTGATCGGGCTGCCGGCCTCCGGCGTGCACTCAAACGGGCTGACGCTGGCCCGGCGGGTGCTGCTCGACGACGGGGGCCTCACGCTCGAGGCCCGCCCGGGCGAGCTGTCCGGGGCGAGCGTCGCCGACGCCCTGCTCGAGCCCACCGTCATCTACGTGCGCGCGGTGCTGGAGCTGCTGCGCTCAGACATCGCGGTCCACGGGCTGGCTCACATCACCGGGGGCGGCCTGCTCAATCTGCTGCGGCTCGGAAACGATCTGCCCCGGCCCATCGGCTTTGAGATCACCGAGCCCCTGCCGGTGCTCCCGGTGTTCTCCCTCATCGCCGAGCTGGGTGACGTGCCGGCCGCCGAGATGTGGGAGGTCTTCAACATGGGCTGCGGCTTCTGCGCGGTGGTGCCGGCCGCCGACGCCGAGCGCGCGGTGGCGCTGCTGGCGGGCCG
>JBAQGP010000527.1:0-2251 GCA_049287845.1 Solirubrobacteraceae bacterium
CCCGTAGACCCCGCGGTGCGCCGACCGTGAGCGCGCGTAAGAGTCTCCCAGGCAGGCCTCGGGCGCCAGCTACCATTGAAGGCATGGAAGGAAGTGGATTCGGCGGTCTGTTCGGAGATCCGGACGATCTGCAGCGCCGGCTCGGCGAGTTTGCCGAGCAGATGCAGGGCGCGCAGCGTCTGGCCTGGGCCGACAACGCCATCAAGCTCGCCGTCGATCTGACGGTGGCGGCAATGAACCGCGCCAACATTCAGGGGACCACCGAACAGCAGGCCGAGCAGCTTCGGTCTGTGATGGCGGTCATCTTCCCCGAGGCCGTCACGCTCGTGCGCGAAGCGCGCGAGGGCCTTCAGTAGCCGCCCTCCGGGTCCGGCCACTGACGCACCAGGCGCGGCGGGACGACGCGCCGCCGCTCAGGAGTGGCCGAGCGCTCCGAGCACGAGGTCGTCGTGCTGGGCGGGCTTGACCTTGTGCAGGATGTCCTTGATGGTGCCGTCGGGCGCGATCACGAACGTCGTGCGCTCGTTGCCCATGTACGTGCGGCCGTACATGGACTTCTCGACCCAGACGCCGTAAGCCTCGGCGACAGCGTGGTCCTCGTCGCCCAGCAGCGGGAACCCCAGGTCGTACTTGGTGTCGAACTTGGCGATCTTCTTGGGCGCGTCGGGCGAGACGCCGAGCACGACGGCGCCGGCGGCGTCGTAGTCGGCGCGATGATCGCGGATGCCGCAGGCCTGGGTGGTGCAGCCGGGCGTGTCGGCCTTGGGATAGAAGTAGAGGACGACGTTCTTGCCGCGCAGGCTCGACAGCGAGACGGGATTGCCGTCCTGGTCGGGGAGGGTGAAGTCGGGGGCGGGATCGCCGGGATTCAGGGTCATGTGCGAACCCTACTCAAGCGGGCGCGCCGGGCTCGGCGGCTCCGGCGGCAGGGCGCTACTTGAGCAGGCGCGAGAGCCGCCGGTCCTTGAGCAGCTTGCCGTCGGTCTGGCACGTGGGGCAGTAGCACATCACGTAGTCCTCGTAGAACACGGCCTCGAGCTGGTCGCCGCAGCGCGGGCAGGGCTCGCCGTTGCGACGGTGGACCCGCAGCGGCATCGGCAGCTTGTCGGGGATCGGGAGCGTCACGTGCTCCTCGTAGTAGGCGAGAGCGCGGCCGAGCTCTGAGACCATCGCCGCGCGCAGCCGCCCCGCCTCCTCGTCAGACAGCTCCGAGCCGCGCTTGAACGGAGAGAGCATCGCGGTGTGCAGGATCTCATCAACCCAGGAGCGGCCGATGCCGGCGATGACGCGCTGGTCGCGCAGCAGCCCGTGCAGTGGACGGGGAGCATCCAGCAGCGGCCCGAGCTCGGGCGGGTCAGGGTAGGCCTCGGGACCGAGCGTGGCGATGTGCTCCTCGGACTCCACTGCCTCGGGCGTGAGCACCTTGACCCAGGCCGCCTGCTTGGTGCCGAACTCGCGCAGTCGCAGCTCACGCCCGTCGTGGAGGCGCAGCAGAACCCGCGAAGTCCGGTCACGCAGGGACGCGCGCGTGTCGAAGAGCTGCAGGCGCCCCGCCGACATGAGGTGGATGACCAGCGACAGGTCACCCTCGACGCCGATCAGGAACAGCTTTCCGCGGCGCGTGATCTGAGTGAGCCTGCGGCCCTCGATGACGCTCAGCGGAGGGTCGAACGAGCGCAGCGCGTTGATCCCCGGGGTCAGCGCCGACTCGATCTGCACGCCGGCGATGGCGGCGCCGATGAGCCGGGCGGTGATCTCGACCTCAGGTAGCTCGGGCATCACCCTCAGAGGCTACTGACGCCCTTGGCATGCTCTGAGAGAAGGTCTTAGAGAGAAGATGCGAATTGTTCACGCGCCTTCAGTTCCGCTTTACGCAAGATGAGAAGACTGATTCACATGAGTGACCTCCTTGCCATCTTCGGACCTTCGGACAGCGACACCGAGCTGATCAGCGAGATCTCGCGCCTGCACCCGACACGGGTGACGGTGCTCATCGACGACGTCGACGCCGACTGGGCGTACGACGACTCCTCGGCCGGCGTCGAGCTCCGCGACCGGCTGGCGGCGCTGATGGCCGCCATCGCGCGGGACACCGGCGCCATCGTGACCGGGCTGGCCGGCTCCCGTGCCCAGCTGCTCGGCTGGCGGTTTGACCGCGAAGTCGGCGGCCACACCGCAGTCGCCGCCTGATCCTGCCACCGGCGGTGGCGGAGGGCACCGGCCCGACCGGTACCCTCCGGCACCGATGAGC
>JBAQGP010000528.1:0-10179 GCA_049287845.1 Solirubrobacteraceae bacterium
CCGAGCGACGCCGGCCTGGCCTCAGGCCTGGTCAACACCGCCGCGCAGGTCGGCGGGGCGCTAGGCCTAGCAGTCCTGGCGACTGTGTCCACCTCGCGCAGTAACCACCTGGCGCACGCCGGCACGCCGCACGCGCAGGCGCTGACCGGCGGGTACCACGTGGCGTTTCTGATCGCCGCCGGCCTGGTCGCCGCTGCGATCGTGGTCGCCGCGCTGGTCGTGCAGTCCGAGAAGCGCGCGGCCGCGGCGAGGGCCCGGGCCGGCGAGCTGGCCTACGAGGGCTGCTGAACAGGCGCTCGAGAGCGGCAAGGGCGAGCGGGGCTTGTGTGCCGCTCGCCCACCGCGAAGCGCGTCGGCGTCCTCTCCACCCCTGCCTTCACCGAACCCCGGAAGTCGTCTCGAACGCGCTCCTGCACCGCGTGCGAGCGCCTGTCGGCCTCGAAGCGCTCGACGTCCAGGTCCAGCGCTCGGCGCGTGTCCACAGGTGCAGGTCCTCAAGCTGGCCCTGGTCGGCGAATAGCGCGTCGTGCATCTCCCAGAACGCGTCTTGACACTCCGCCGCCTCGGCCGGCGACCCCTCGGCCGAGACAGCCAGCCGCCGCCGTGGCAGCCACATCGACCAGGTCAGCTGTCGCCCGAGGTACCGCGATCTCAGGGAAGCAGGTGCGAGCGAGTACTCCGTCAACTCCCGCACTTCGCCATTACCGCAACTGCGGTGCCCTGGTCGCACCTAGGCAGGAGGACCAACGGAGAGCCTGCAGTTGAAGTCCTGGTTACGGCGATTTACGCGTCGCCGCGTGCGCCTACCCAGTGGCATGGTCGTCCGCTCCTGGGGTCTTGGTGATATGCGGGCTCACGCTTCCGCTCACGACCGGGCTCGTGATCAGCTTCGCTCGAGGCGCGGGGTGGGCCGGTTATGGCTGGCCGGTTGGCAGTCCGTGTTCGCGCATCGCGAGTGCGAATTGGGCGAACTCTTCCTGGAATTCGTGCAGCCGGAATGGCTGACCGGCGCCATCTGGGGCGTCGGAGGGCGCGCCGTCGGGGCCCCCGCGGCGGAGCTCTCGGGCGCTCGCTCGCCACGCGTCGATGGCGTCGCGGACAGCTTGCGTGTCGGGGACGTCGGTGCGCGGCGCGTCGGCGAGCACCACGCCGAGATGCGCAGCATTCTGGACTCGCTGTGGCATCTGGGCGATCGCCGCGTCCGGCTGCTTCGCAAAGCGGGTGAGGATTGTCTTGATCAGGCTGGTGTGGTCGAATGTCTCGTGGCAGACGAACGGCTTGACGCGTGGGCCAGCGATGAGAGCGGGTACCCGGACCCCGAGGGTCGTATAGCCGGAGTCGTCGTGGACTGCCGGTGGTGAAACGTGGTCATAGAAGCCGCCGTGCTCGTCGTAGACGACCACGAGCACTGTGTCGTTCCAGGCCGGGCTGCGCGACAGAGCTTCGTAGACCTCGAGCACGAATGCCTGTCCGGCGCGGATGTCGGATGGCGGGTGGTCGTCGTTGGAGTTGGGGTCGAGGACCTTGAGGTCGATGAAGTTCGGATCGATCCACGAGACGTCCCGCAGCTGGCCCTTGGCGGCGTCGTCGAGGAAGCTGTCGTGCCCGACGATCAGGGCCTCGCCGGCTTCGGTGAGGAAGTTCAGTTTCTTGCGGTCAAAGAAGCTGAAGTTGTCGCGCATGAACTCGCGGCGGTAATGGCCGTCGGCGGCGCGCAGGGTGGCGGGGTCGTGCGAGTACCAGCGCCACTGGCTGTCCTCGAGGTGGTGGGTGAACGCCGCGACGTCGTAGATGGGGGCGTTCTCAAGGGCCTTGATCGCGCCGGGAGCGAGGTGCTTGAGGCGCTCGAGCAAGCTGGGGTGCACCTTGTCGCCCTCGCGACCCGCCAGGGAGTAGAGGCGGTTGGGCCAGGTGTCTCCGGGCACCGACGCGTGCCACGCGTCGCAGACGCAGAAGTGGTGGGCGAGAAACGCGTAGGTCGGCAGATCCTTAGCCGTGTAGTACCCCATCGGGACCACCCACAGGTCCGGGGTGACGTCGTCTTCGGGCCGGCGGCTGTCGATGAACGCTTTGACGAACCCGCCCATGGGCTGGTCGCCGTAGCCGTTGCCGAGCTGGACCTGGACGCCGTGCTTGGAATGGTCGGGGTCTAGCTTCTTCTCGAGCGCTTCGCCGTGTCGCTGTACCTTGTGGGCGTCGGCATCGAACTCGGTCAGCGGGATCTTGTTGCCGTTCGGATCGACGTTGAAGTTGACGTCGGGACCGGTGAGACCGTCAACATCGGCCATGCCATCGAGGCTGAGATGGCCGAGCATCATGTCGAACGAGCGGTTCTCCATCATCACAACAACCAAGTGCTTGATCTGCCGGAATGAGTCGGCAGGATCGTCGTTCGCCATGTCAGCCTCCTGGCCGTCTGCTGGTCCCGCCGGGCGTCCGCTCGAACACTAATCGGTGCTACCCCGAACGGCAACCGGCGTGATACGCCGCGTCCACGCCGCCGCGGCTGGTCGGGGAAAAGGGGCCCGCGCGTAGATACAACCGTCGTGTCCAGACGGCGCGGCCTTCGACGTCGGATCGGTCGCACATGGCCGGGTCTTGGCGATGATCAGCGACCCCGAGCCGGACTGGCAGCCGTGGCTTGAGGAGCGCCGCGGCATTAGAGCCATCAGTGGATGTTCGTCGTGCCGCATGGCAACAGCTGGCGTAGCTGAGTCCTCTGTTCCACCTCGTCCAAAGCAGCAGCATTACGCGCGCGAGTTGGTGGCGGCGCCCGAGCCGGAAGACCGGCGGATTTCCGTCGAGAGTGTCCACCGGGTTCTCAAGAGAGGTCCAACAGACGGCGAGAGGAGGGTATGGCATCCGCGATGACTCCGGGCACGATCTACCTGCTGCACTACACGCTCCCTTCGAGTCGTGGGCATCAGCACTACCTCGGCTGGTCTGAAGACCACCTGCGTCGCTTACGCCGACATCAATCCGGGCGTGGCGCGCAAGAGACAAGAATCGCGGTCGCTGAAGGGGCCAAGCTCATCATGGCGCAGACCTGGACCGGTACGCCAGGGCTTGAGCGGAGGATCAAGTTATGGAGCCGTAGCCGCCGTGCGGGGTTCGCCGGACTGTGCCCAATGTGCGATGGGGGTGTGAGTCTGCCACCCGAGCTTCAAGCCGCGCTCGGTCCAGGCTCAGTGAGGAGAGTCGTGCGGGCGAGCGCGGCGTAGCCAACGCTCCTGCTCGTCCGATGCGGTGGTCGCCCTGAACTTGGCGTTAGGTTTGCGAAACCCTGTGCGGCATACTCAGACTGCGAGGTCGCACCAGTAGGACAGGAGGCGCAGTCGTGACAGACACGCCCGCTTTGGTCGTCATCGACGTCCAGCAGGGTCTCATCCAGGGGTTCGAGGACGACTGGCGTGAGGTCTTGCCTGTGATCAACGACCTCGGCTCTCGGGCCCGCGGTGCGGGGGCGCCCGTCGTTCTGGTCCAGCATCGTGGATCGGCCCGGGCCCATCCTTTGCATCGCAGCCAGCCCGGATGGGCGCTGCATCCTGCGGTCGACCCCCGGCCCGGGGACCTCCGCGTCGAGAAGCGATGGTCCGACGCGTTCCGCGATACCGATCTCGACGCGCTGCTGAAGAGCGCCGGCGTCACTCGCGTGGTGCTCGTCGGCGCGCAGACGGAGTATTGCGTGGACACGACCGCGCGTCGGGCTGTCTCACTCGGCTATGACGTCGACCTTGTCGCCGACGGCCACACCACCTCTGAGAATGGCCTGCTCACCCGCGACCAGATCATTGGCCACCACAACGCGACCCTGGCCAGCCTCGCCGTCGAAGGCGTAACCCTGAGTGTGTTGGCCTCCACTGCGGTCAACTTCGGCTAACGCAGTGTGGTCAGGGCGGCGGCTCGGACGCGTCTATTGGTCCCGTCGCTGCTTCCATGCAACGGAGCAGCCACGACGCGCCGCCTGACGTAGCTCCGCCGCGGGACGGGATCGAGGTCGCCGGCTCGGTGTGATGAGCCGCCCCGCCCGACGCTGCATAGGCGCCCAAGCGATCTGGCCGCCGCTGTGCGGAGCCCTGGATTCGGCGATGGGGAAGGCGCAGCGGACCGGCGGATCGTCGCCAACGCGATCGCGCGGCTGCCGGGGGTCGTTGAGGTCAAAGCGATCGTCAGCGCCGCCCAGCCGGGCGATTCGGTGGTCGGCGGGTGGTCACTCGCTCCAGCGGCCGAAGGGATCGAGGGGATCGTTCGCACGGTACTGGTGGGGTGACCGCGGTCGCGGCCGTGACGTAAGCCGGACGTGATGCAGACGGCACTGGCCGATGCCTCGCGAGGCGGCAGGATCGGCGAGCGCGCGGCAGGCCGTGGTGCTCCCAACGCAGCACTATGCGGTGAGCTACGGTCTTGATCGTGCCTGATTCGCTGGCCGCTGTCGGCAGCTGGGATCTGTTGGTGAGCCCGTGGCACCTCGAGGAACGCATCGAGGGCTTCCCGGTCCCAGCGGGTGCGGTCGTGCTGCCCGCGTCGGCGGATCACGCGCAGACCGAGCAGGGGCGGCTGAGGGCTCGGTATGGCGCTGTGGCCGACCGCACCGCACAAGCGGACCGTCCGCTCGTGCTTGCGGGCGACTGTCTTACGGCGGTCGGGATCCTCGCCGGCGTGCAGCGCCGACGCGGAAACCTGTCGATCATCTGGCTTGACGCGCACGGCGACTTCAACACGCCGGAGATCTCGGTCAGCGGATATCTCGCCGGAATGTCCTTGGCGGCCGCGACCGGTCGCGTTCCCCAGCTCGTCGGCGAGCCAGTCGGGCTGCGGGCGGTCCCGGACGAGCGTTGCCTGCTGATCGGTGCGAGGGATCTCGATCGCGCCGAGGGCGACGCGCTCGCGGTCAGTCGCGTCAAACGCATCGCCGCCGATCCCGACGCGCTACGCGCCGCGTTGCAGAAGCAGTCCCCAATGGATGTCTACCTCCACCTCGACGTGGACATCGTCGACGGCAGCGATCTACCCGGCCTGCGCTTCCCCGCCCCGGACGGCCCGACCTTGTCGGTCGTCGAGGACTGTCTCGCCCAGATCGTTGACTGCGCCCCACCGGCGGCCGCGTGTATCTCCTGCGCCTGGGAGTCGGCACGGATCGCGGACCCATCGACTCTGCGCGCCATCAGCCGGCTCGCCGCCGTGATCGGAGCCGACGTGCAGTGGCCGCACCCTCTCGCGGCTTGACCACAAGGGAGCACGTCGACGGGACGTGAGGGCCGGTCAGTCTCGGATCCGTTGTTGACGTGTCCCTCGGCCGACTGCCTGGCCTGGATCTCGAAAGCGAGCGCGGCGAGGGAGTGTTCAGTCGGCGATGCCGTCGTCGCCGATGGGATCGCGCGCTTGGCGGACCGGAGAGGCGAATGCGATCGTCTGGAGGATGCGCGGTTTCCGCGCGCATTGGGGGACGCGACCGAGCGGCATCGAGTGCCGGAGTTGGCAATGGAGTGGGGGCGCTGGCGATCCAGTCCACGCTCTCGAATCGTCGTGATCTGCCTGCGTCAGGAGTTGGCGGGCGCGCGTGCGCTTGTGGCGTGCCGGCGCGTTGTCTGCGCTGGGGCCGGTGTGGGTGTTGTCCCTTCGAGCGCGTCCGCGAGCACCGTAAGGGTCTCGGTCGCGGCGCGTTGGCGGTTACTTGACCAGCCGGCGAGAAGCGGTTGGAGTCGGGACTCGAGCGTCTTGATGAAGCGCTCGGCGAGACGCTGCCCGTCGGCGGTTAGCTCGATGACCGTCACCCGGCCGTCGGTCTTCTCGCCGCGTCGGCGTAGGAGGCCGCGTCTGGCGGCTCGGTCAACCAGCCGGCTGACGTTAGAGCGATCGCAGCGCAGCACGTCGGCTAGCTCGCCGATCGCGGCCGGTCGCATCGCAGCGCATAGGAGCTCGGCCTGCTGGGCAGTCAGCCCGACTTCCCGGCTGACTTGCGTGTATGTGTCGTGCATCGCCACTCGCAGCCGGCCCAACGCCTGTGGGACGGTCCCGATTTCCGGCGTCGGTGGTCGTTTCTGCATCAGCGTCAGGATAGCAAGAGAGCGTGACATGATCACGTAGATGCGTGCTATTGTCATGTAAATATGTGACATCATCATGCAAGCGAAAAGAGCTGCGATGACCCTTAAGGAGCAGCCAGCAAGCGTCTTTACCGAGGACGAGCTGGCCTACCTACACGGCGAGCGCCGGCTGGCTCGCATCGCCACGGACGGCACGCCGCACGTCGTCCCGGTCGGCTGGACCCACAACGTCGAGCACGACACAATCGACGTCACCGGCCGCGAGCTGCACCGGACCAAAAAGTTCCGCGATGTTGCGCGCAGCGGTCGCGCCGCTGTCGTTATCGACGACCTCGCCAGCATCAACCCCTTCCGGCCACGCGCGATCGAGGTGCGCGGCCACGCCGAAGCGATAACCCAGCAGCAGGCTCTGATCCGCATCCACCCCGAGCGGATCGTCTCATGGGGCATCTCGGCGCAACGGAACGCGCGCACGGTCACCCCGCCAGGCGCATCTGACACCACCAAGCAGGACATCGCAGGACCAGGAACGTGATCACTCCGGTCCGAACGAGGGAACGCTGACCTGGTCGGTGGCGGTTGCCCGCAGTCCGCTCCGGAAGGGAGCACCGCCGGCCGCGGCGAGCAAGGGAGAACAACTCCACGCAAAAGGGAGCGGGGCTCGGGTCCCCGTAAGCAGCACAAGCAGTCGTCACGGCCAGCGATCGCTTTCACCGCTCGGCGAGCTTCCGGCCGGCGAGTGCTTCGGCGACATACCGCTCATCACGGGGTTGAGGGCCGCGACCGGGGCAGCTCACTCTGAGATGCAGGCGAGGTGAGATCATGTCGGCTGTGAACCACGTCTCACGTTGGTTTGGCGAGCGGAGCACCAGAGGGGTGCTCACCAGGATGGTCGGCGCGTGGCTGCTGGTTGGGCTGCCGGTTATCGCAGCCAGGGTCTGGTGGTCGGTGCCAGCGGCTATCGTCGTGTTCGTGGTCACCCTGACTGCGTACGTCACGGCCGCGAACCGCTACGTGCGCCATCACGGCTGACAAGCGTGCCGCGCGAACCACGAGGGTTCGTGTGTCGGTGCAGACGCTCGGTCAGCACGCGGCGATGTGCCGGGAGCCGCTGCATCTCGCCAGCGAGCGCTTTCGCCTCTTCGGAACGCTTGAGCGGCATGACGGCGTGGGCGACGAGGTGGGCGGCCCGAACACGCGCGGGTCCAGCGCCGCACCCGTGATTGGCCAGGACCACGTCTCTCAGCGCTCCAACGGACGCTCCTCAGTGCGTCGACCAACGCACGTCTGGGGCGGCGCCGGATGCCGGCTAGGCGCGAGGGGAAATCGTCAGGTGCACGCGACGCCAGCTTGGAGATCGGAGATGATCGTGCCAAGGACGCCCGATGCGAGAAGGCGTGGCCCCATCGGACCGGACCGATCCTCACCGAGCAGCGGAAGCTGTAGTAGGGCGGCCCTGGCTTCGGCGGACAGGTTGCCTAGTTGCCAGTTGATCTGCTCACTGACGGCCTCCGGAGGTTCGTGGCGGCCAATCCCGCGGCCTCGGCCGCGTACGCGGCGGCGCCCAAAGCGTGCGCACCCATATGAGGGACCGCGGAGGCCTGCCGGGCCGCTCGGGCGGCAGCGGCCGCTGCAGGGCTCACATCACGTGCGGCGCGACCTCCAACGAACCGGCGGCGAGTCTCTTCTGCGACGTCGAGCTCGCCGCGGCCAAAGCCCGCGTCCGGACGATGGCGTCGCGTGGCCGGCTATCGCCTGGGGCTTCAGCCCCCGAACAGCCAAAGCGTGCGTTCCGCGCAGTCAGCCGCCCACACAGCAACGATTCGTCGCTCGGCTTGGCTCAGTGTCTGCGGAGAACGCACAGCGAGATTCTCTCAAGCTCCCCGACTTCAGCGCGCCCACCAGGTTGCAGGCTGCAGAGGACGCTCCAGGGCTCTCCGGCGAGGAAGCTACCGGTTCTCAGCCACGAACTGGCTGGCCGTAAACGGCGTACCTTCGGGATCCGCCAGCACGGTCAGACGAACGTACGGGGCGTCGAGCGGTGGAACGAGCACTTTGCCGCCGAGCTTGGGCGCCTCCGCGGCGGCCGCGTCGGCATCGTTGACGGCGAATGTCACATGCCAGTGCGGCTGCTCACCATCCGTCAGCGGATCGAGCACCGCGACGACGTCCTCGAACCCGGCCGCTCCCATCTCAGCGGCACCCTCGCGCATCCCCGGAACGATCGTCTCAAGATAGTCGCCGTAGCCCGGGAGCGTCCAGAACTCCGCGCCCCCCAGCGACAACGTGGCCCAGCCGAACACCTCTCCGTAGAACCTCTTGGCCGCTGTCAGGTCAGAGGTATGGAGCGTGTTGAAGTTGACAGCGCCGTGCTCATTGACGACCTTCGCACCCTTGGTGCGGCCGGCCTGCCAGACGCAGAACACCGCGCCCTGCGGGTCCTTGAGGATCGCCATTCGGCCAGCGTCAACGACGTCGAACGCCGGTGCGAGCACCTCGCCCCCCGCAGCCTGCACCTTGACGACCGCTTCATCCGCACTCGTCACGGCGACATAGGTGTTCCACGCCGGGACCGGCGGGTGATCGCCGGGCAGCTCACCGATCCCGGCGGTGCTGCCACCGCGGATCGTCGCGATGAAGAACCGCTCACCCGGAGTCTCTATAGCCGGGGTGAACTCCCAGCCGAACAGCCCACGGTAGAACGGCAAAACGCTCTCCGGGTCCTTGTAGCTCGCATCGACCCAGCACGGCACGCCGGGAATGTACTCGTCGCGTTCCGACATCCTGCGCTCTCCCCTACTCGTTGACGGTGCCGCGGACCCTATCCCCGATTTAGGTCAGCTCCGGTCCGGTTTAGCAACGGCAACCAGATCGCCGAGAGTCTCCCGCCCGCCTCGATCAGACCAGAAGCTCCTGCAGCTGAAGCACCTCCTCGGGCGCTAGTGACCCGGGCGACGACGGAGGAGTGGCAGCACCGGCGGTGAAACTCGGGACCCGCGGCGCTCCTGACGCGAAGATTCCCTCCGTCCTGTCCGTCGTCTGACACAGGCGACGGGTTCGGCGACGAGGGAGTCGCCCGCTAGGCCGGCGAGCGGGCGATCGTGTTCGTGGCGTTGCGATCGTGCGACCCTGCGTCGAGCTGCGGTTGCTTTCCCGCCGAAACAGTCGCCCGTATTTCTCGAAGCTCGGCTACGAATGCGATCGTCCGCGCCGCGCGGCGCGGTTGAACACCCGGCCTGCCTACTTGGCGTCGGGCCAAGCAGCTGTAGCACGAACGCCATCACCCTCCTCGGGCTTGGGGCCGCCCACGGCGATGATGTCCAGCCCATCGGGACCGGCCTCAAATGCTCGGACGACCTCGGGCGCGACCCTGATGACATCCCAGGTCCTGAGCTCGTGGATCTCGTCGTCGAGGAGGATCCGACCGGAGCCGGCGGCGACGACGTAGGCCTCCTCCTGCTCCTTGTGGCTGTGGGCCATCGGGCTACGGAGGTTCGGGGCGTATCGAAGAGACTGACCCCGAGGTCCCGGGAGTCCAGATGCTCGCGGCCGAAGCGGCCTTCAAGTCCCTCTACGCGACCGGCAACGGAGTCCTCAACCTCGAGCAGGTTGACCTTCGCAAAACGAGACATGCGATCTCCTCAGCTGCAGCGGATCGGTATGCGTGGCAACCCTACCTGTCGCGAGACCGGCGCCGAGGACCCGACGCGCGGAACGTCGCCAACTCGATCGTCAGCCCGGCGACCTCGGGACGAGCGAAGCAGTCGTCAGCGGCACGGCTTCAAGGCCCCTGCGTCTGTCCGAGAGCAGAAGCCTGACGCGCTCGATTGGGACGCGCCGAAAGTGCTGAGTTTGCGTGGAAGGAGAAGTAACGTCGTCGCTGGTCAGATCGGCCAGGGCATGGTGCCCACGCGGGTCGGGCCTCACCGACGTGGTTGCCGCAAGGTCGGCGGTCGCGTGAGCGCGAGGACACTCTCTGGGTGGCCCCTGGGCGAAGGTTGCGGTCAGACGGCCCTCGACCGCGTGGGGCGCCTCGCCGTTGCCGGCGAGGCGCCGGGTCGGTCGCGGTCAGTGCGACAGGTTGCAGAACAGGTCGCCGAGCGTGCCGCCACCCTGGGTCGCGGTGATCGTC
>JBAQGP010000529.1:0-1956 GCA_049287845.1 Solirubrobacteraceae bacterium
GTTTGAGGTGTGGTGGGCGACCGCGCTGGTGCGTCACATCCCGCCGCAGGCGCTCTCCCGGGTGAGTGCCTATGACTGGATGGGCTCGCTGGCACTGCTGCCGCTGGGCTTTGCCATCGCCGGTCCGCTGGCGGGCGCGCTGGGCGCTCGGACGGTGCTGGCCGTCGGCGCCGCGGCCGCGCTGGCCATGCTCGTGCTGGCCATGGTGCCGCGCGCGACGCGCCGGCTCACCGTCGAACCCTAGGTTCCGTCACGAACCCTCTCAGCCGAGCAGCGCGCCGATGATGTCGCGGTAGAAGCCGGTGGCGAAGCCGAGATCGCGAACGTCGATGCGCTCGTCCGCACTGTGCATGAGCGGAGCGGCCTCTAGCATCGTCTGGTGGCGCTGGGGGAAGAAGCCGTAGGCCACGCACTCCGGGAACGCCTCGCGAAACCAGCGCGAGTCCGAGAAGCCGGGCAGGATGACCGGCACCGTGACCGCGCCGCGATCGTTGGCGGTGATCCATTCGTCGATGGCGGTCATCAGCGTGCTCTCGGCCGCGGAGCCGTTGCCGACGACCTGCTCGGTGAAGTCGATGCGCAGCTCGTCGGATGGCTCGCCCAGGACCTGGTGGATGCGACGCCACACCGCGTCCTCGCCCAGCCCGGGGGGCACGCGGCAATCGATCCGCACCTGGGCGCGCGACGGGATGACGTTCATCTTGGACGAGGCGCTGGTCATCGTCGGCGTCAGCGTCACTCCGAACATCGGCTCGACCAGCGTGCGCAGGTGAGGCTCCTCGGCCTCGATGCGCGCCATCGCGCCCGAGGGGTCGCCCGGGTCCTCGCCCAGGCCGCGCAGGAACGCGGCCGGCGCCTCCGTGACCTCGAACCCCTCCGGCTGTGAGGCGAGCGCCGTCAGCACCGGGGCGAGCTTGAGCAGCGCGTTGTCGCCCAGGCGCGGCATCGAGGCGTGGCCGGCGGTGCCCAGCGCCGTGACGTTGAAGCGGAAGATCCCCTTCTCGGCGCAGCAGACACCGTAGTGGCGACGGCCTCCGTAGTGGAACACCTCTCCCGCACCCTCGTTGAGCAGCCAGTCGCAACGGACCTTGTCGGGGTGCGTCTCGCACAGCCAGCGCGCGCCGACGTCGCCGCCGGTCTCCTCGTCTGCGACGAACACGAGCTTCAGCGCCCCGGACGCCGGGCGCCAGCCCTCCCGGGCCAGGCTGGCCGCGGCGACCGCCTCGGCCGCGACCTGGTTCTTCATGTCCAGTGCGCCGCGGCCCCAGACAAAACCGTCGGTCTCCTCGCCCGACCACGGGTCGTGGCGCCATTCCGAGGCGTCGGCCAGCACGGTGTCGACGTGGCCCAGCAGGACGAGGGTCGGCCCATCGCCGGGGCCGTCGATGGTCGCGACCAGGTTGGGGCGCTCGGGGTCCTCGGCCAGGATCTCGGTGTCAAATCCGGCCGCGGAGAGGTAGTGCTCGAGGTGCTCGATCGCGGCCCGCTCCTTACCCGGCGGGTTGACCGTGTCAAAGCGGATCAGCTCCTGGAGCAGCGCGACGCTCTGGCGCTCGAGGTCGTCGGACGTCATCGTTGAGCACCAGAGTATCGGCGTAGGATGCGCGCGGTGCCCGGCGCCTCCGACGACCTCGCCCTCGCGCTGGAGCTGGCCGACGTCGCCGATGCGATCACGATGGCCCGCTTCCGCGCCGAGGATCTGGTGGTTGAGACCAAGCCCGACCTGACCCCCGTCTCCGAGGCCGACCGCGCCGTCGAGCAGGCGCTGCGCGAGCACCTGGCCTCGGCGCGGCCGCACGACACCGTGTTCGGCGAGGAGTACGGCGGGGCCGATCGGGCCGACGGCGCGGGCGCAGACCGTACGCGGCGCTGGATCGTCGACCCCATCGACGGCACCAAGGGCTATGTCCGCGGCATGCAGGTGTGGGCGACGCGGCTGGCCCTCGAGGACGAAGG
>JBAQGP010000530.1:0-2888 GCA_049287845.1 Solirubrobacteraceae bacterium
GGCTGTGGGGATTCTCGCCGGCCGCCGGGCCGGTACGCTCGTCGCATGCCGTCAGTCCCCGACGGGATCGCCGTCGGCGAGGACGGCGTCGCCCGCTGCTCCTGGGCCGACTCGGCTCCCGAGTACCGGGCCTATCACGACACCGAGTGGGGCTTTCCGGTCGCCAACGACGTGCGGCTCTTCGAGAAGGTGAGCCTCGAGGGCTTCCAGGCCGGGCTGTCGTGGCTGACGATCCTGCGCAAGCGCGAGAACTTCCGGGCGGCCCTTGCCGGGTTCGATTTCCGCGTGGTCGCCGGCTTCGGCGAGGACGAGATCGCCCGGCTGCTCGAGGACGCGGGGATCATCCGTCATCGGGGCAAGATCGAAGCGGTCATCAACAACGCGGGACGAGCCGTGGAGCTCGTCGAGGCCGAAGGCTCGATTGCGCATCATGTGTGGCAGGTCGAGCCCGCGCGCCACGCCGGCCGGCTGGACCGCACGCGGGCCGCCGAGCTGACGACCACCGCCGAGTCGCGGGCGCTGGCCAAGGACCTCAAGCGGCGCGGCTGGCGGTTCGTGGGCCCGACGACGGTGTACGCCTTCATGCAGGCGATGGGCCTGGTCAACGACCACCTCGACGGCTGTCACGCCCACGGCCCGGCTGCGCACGCACGCCGCGCCTTCGTCCGCCCGTGACCAGGACGCGGCCGGTCTGTGCCGCGCTCCTGGTCGCGATGGTGCTGCTCGCCGCCGCGGCTCCGGCGCGCCCGGCGACCCCTGACCCCTACGACGCCGAGGTCGTGGTGACCAGCGCCGACCTCGCCCAGCGCCTCACCCACCTGCCCGATGCCGAGTTCGGGACGGCGAACGTGTCCGGCGAGCCCGTCCTCGACGTCGACGCCCGGGCGCGCTACCAGCAGGTCAACGGCTTCGGCGCGGCCATGACCGACACGTCGGCGTGGCTGATCGAACGCCGGACCTCGGCGGCCGCGCGCCAGGCACTGATGGACGCGCTGTTCGGCGCCGCCGGCATCCGCCTGAACTTCGTCCGCATCCCGATGGGCGCCTCGGACTTCACGCGCGACGGACGGCCCTACACCTACGACGACGTGCCCGCCGGCGCCGCGGACCCGTTCCTGCGCCACTTCTCGATCGCGCACGACCGGGCCTACATCCTGGCCGCCCTGCGCCAGGTGCTGGCGCAGGACCCGCAGACCGAGTTCCTCGCCAGCCCGTGGACCCCGCCGGCGTGGATGAAGGCCAACGACTCGCTGGGCAACGCGGGGAACCGCGGCACCCTGCTCGGTTCGGCGTACTGGCCCTGGGCGCGCTATTTCGTCCGGTTCCTGCAGGACTACGCGGCTGCCGGAGTCCCAATCTCGGCGATCACGGCCCAGAACGAGCCCGGGACCCCGACGCTCTATCCGGGGCTCAACCTCTCGGCGAACGCGGAGGGGACCTGGATCGCCCACGACCTCGAGCCGGCGCTGGCCGCCGCCGGACTGCACCCCAAGGTCTACGGCGGCGACCTGGGGTGGGGCCCGAACACCAGCCCCTACATGCGCACCGACGTCCTCGGTCCGGCGGGGAGCGCGCTGTCGGGGATCTCCTGGCACTGCTACTTCGGGGCCCCCGGGGTGATGGACGCACTGCGCCAGGCCGCCCCTCGGCTGGAGCAGATCGTCGACGAGTGCTCGCCCGGCCTGATCACGCCCACACCGACATCCGAGATCGTCATCGCCTCCCTGCGCAGCTGGGCCAGCACCGTCGCCCTGTGGAACCTCGCCCTGGACCCACAGGGGGGCCCGGTGCAGGTCCCCAATCACGGCTGTCCGGGGTGTGTCGGGCTGGCGCGGATCGACGAGCGCTCGGGCGCGGTTGCCGAGACCCGCGCCTACTACCAGCTGGGGCAAGCGAGTGCGTTCATCGCCCCCGGCGCTCGGCGGGTCGCCTCGACGCACTTCGTCTCCTACGTCTACGCGCGGGCAGGGGGGAGCGTCGTCACGCCGGGATTGGACGACGTCGCCGTGCGCAACCCCGATGGGAGCATCGTCCTGGTTGCCTACGACAACGCGCCGTCCGCCGTGCACTTCGCCGTGCGGTGGCGGGCGCGGGAGCTGAGCTATGCACTGCAGCCGGGTGCGATGGCCACGTTCGTGTGGAACCGGCCCTGACGGGTCCCGACGGCTTCGGGATCGCAAGCGCGCCGGGGAATTCTCGTCCCTCTCCCCGGCAAGCGGGCGTATGCCAGACTGTGGCGCGCTCCGGGAGGCGTTTCTCCGACACGCCGAACGAAGCCAGAGAGGCAACGGTTGAACTCAGTCGAGTCAGTGCAGCGGCCGGCGGCGACCAGTCGCGGGGGTGATGTGGCCGAGCCGACCGGCGCCGCTGCGGCGCCGGGTCGACGCTCGCTCGAGCTCTACTGGCTGCCCGTAGCCACGCTGATCATCGGTCTGCTCGTGACCGGCGCGCTCGTGCTCGTCTCGCACCATCAGTACGTCTCCAACGAGAAGCGCCTGCTCAACCTCAGGGTCCGCGATGCCGCCGCACTGCTGGCCGAGTCGCTGCCCAGCACTACGGCCACGATGGCGGCGGCGGTCGAGCAGGCGAATTTCACGCACGGCAGCGTTCCGCGATTCCAGCGTCTGGTTGCCGCCGATGTGGGCGCCCAATCCGCACAGTTCCTGTCGCTGTCGCTGTGGAAGCTCGGGGCTCTGAGCCACGGGCCGCTGGCGGTGGTCGGGACGCGGCCCGTGCTGGCCGCGTCGCCCAGCAACGCCGCGGCGGTCCTGTCTGCGGCGGGCCGCAGCCGCACCCTGAACGTGATCGGGCTGCTGCGGCCTCCGAGCCTGCGCCTCGGCTACGCCTACGCCGACCCGACCGAGTCCGGCGGATACGTCGTCTACGGG
>JBAQGP010000531.1:0-6152 GCA_049287845.1 Solirubrobacteraceae bacterium
GCGCGCTGGCGCACAAGCTGGGCGCGCCTGTCATCACCACCTACATGAGCCGGGGGCTTGTGGCGCCCGATCACCCGTGGGCTGTCGCCGGGCCCGTCCACGCCCCCGAGGTCGGCGCCCTGTGGGACGAGGCCGACCTGGTGCTGGGGATCGGGACCGACTTCGACGGCGTCATGACCCAGAACTGGCTGATGCCCCAGCCCCCGCGACTCGTGTGCATCAACGTCGACGCCGCCGATGCGACCAAGAACTACGCTGCCGACGTGACCCTCGTTGGCGATGCGCGCGAGGTCACCGAGCGGCTCGTCGCCGCGGTGGAGCCTCGTGAGGGCGCCGCGGAAAGCCTGGCCCGCCTCGAGCAGGTACGAGCGGGGGTGGCGGCCTCGGTCCTGGCCGACGACGCCGACGCCGCCGGCTTTCTCGCCGTCATGGACCGGGCGCTTCCTCCCGAGGCGGTGGTGGTGGCCGACATGTGTATCCCGGGCTACTGGCTGGCGGGCTACCGGCGGGTGCCCCGGACGCGCACGTTCGCCTATCCGATGGGGTGGGGAACCCTCGGATTCGCCTTCCCGGCATCACTGGGCGCCGCCCTCGCCGGCACCGGGCCCGTGGTGTGCGTCTGCGGCGACGGTGGCTTCCTGTTCGCCTGCGGCGAGCTGGCGACAGTCGCCGAGACCCAGATCCCGCTGACGGTGGTCCTCGTCGACGACGGCGGCTACGGGATGTTGCGCTTTGACCAGGAGCTGGCGGGCGACCGGCCATTCGGTGTCGACCTCGTCGGCCCGGACTTCGAGGCGCTCGCGCGCTCGTTCGGGCTCGGGGCGAGCACCGTGCGGGGCTTCGGTGCCGACTTCGAGGCCACCCTGAGCCACAGCGTCACCACGCCGGCTCCATCGATGATCGTCGTCAAGGCGCGCCTGCGGCCCCCGCCGACCACCTCGCCGCGGTGGTACCGGCGGCCCGCGGCGGACTGAGAGCCGAGTTGGCCACTGGGGCGTGGACGGGCTCGCTCAGCGGCGCGCGCGCGACTCTCGCACCACGAGGCGCACGCTCACCGTCTTGCCGACCTTGCCGTGAGCGCGCGGGGTCAGGTCGAGGCGGTACGTGCCCGGGCTCAGCCGGCGGTGGAGCAACTGGCTGAGCCCCACCGTGAGGCGGCCCGCCCGGTCGGCGTGCGTGACGCTCGAGATGACGACGAAGTGGGTGCAGGTGCGTGCGCGGCGATGGCGGGAAGGCGCGACGCAGCGCTGGCCGCGGCGCATGCCCTTCTCCGAGCGCGACAGCGTCACCGTCAGGCTCGCGGCATGCGACTCCGTATAGGTGAGCGACAGTCCAGACGAGCCCCCGAGGATCTCGTGTCCGTGGGCGTCGACGGTGACCGTCGAGCTGGACAGCCTCAGATCACGGACGGACGGCGTGCTGCCCCTGGTCGTCGGCGTTTCGGTCACGCCGGATCCCGCGGTGCTACTGCCGCCACCACCACCACTCCCACCGCCGCCGCCCCCGGTCCCACTCCCGCCACCGACGGAGGCCGGCGGCTGGTCGGAGCTGGGAATGAGTGCATTGATCTCACCGGCGCCGAGCGCGCGGCTCCACACCATGACTTCGTCGATGGCTCCCATGAACCAATGGGTCTGGCAGCTCGGGTAGTTGCCGATGTAGAAGTCGTTGGCGTCTGGGAGCAGGTACTCGAGTGAGCCCGCCCACGCGGTGCCGGAGCCCACCTGGACGCCGTCCACGTAGAGGCGGATCATGCTGCCGTCGTAGGTGCCCACGGCCAGATGCCACTGTCCGTCCCAGACCCGCTGGCCCGCGTCGGGCGAGCGGGCGTAGACGGAGCCGACGTGCTGGGACACGTAGAACTCGAGGCCTCCGTCGGGCCCCGAGTAGAGCCCGTAGGACGCGGCGGTGCAGCCGTTGCCGCCCTTGGCGAGAATGTATCGGTAGGTACCCGGGCTGCCGTCCTGCTTGAACCACGCGCTGGCGGTGACGGCGTTGGCCGGCTCCAGCGCCTGGTTGTCCGCCACCTTCACCTGGCCGCTGAAGCCGTCAAAGCTGAGGGCACTGCCGGAGACGCCGGGAACCCACGAGACGCCACCGGACAACACACCGTTGTTGCCGTTGCCCGAACTGTCGGTGACGACGGTCCCGCTGCCCTCGTCGAGCTTCCAGACGCCGACGGGCCCGGCGGCGGCGAGCGCAGGGGACGCGGCCAGAACCGCGGTCACAAGCAGGACCGGAAGGAACGCGAGGCGATTGATCATGTGCGGCATTACGAGGGGAGGCATTTGATCAACGGCGGGCTCCGACGAGAGTTTCCGCACTGGACGAACGTCCGAGTGGGCTCCGCTCTATGGTGAGCTCATGAGTGCCACGGGCCACTGCCTGTGCGGCGCTGTCGCATACGAGGTCCACGGGCCGCTGCGCGACGTCTTCATCTGTCACTGCGAGGAGTGCCGGCGATGGCACGGTCACCTCGCTGCCTGCACGGCGGCGCGGCGCGAGGACCTCAGGCTGACCGAGCAACGAGGCCTGCGCTGGATGCAGAGCCCGCGCAGCGACGCGGGGGCGCGGCGCGGATTCTGCGGGGAGTGCGGATCGAGCCTGTTCTGGGACCCGCCCCGCCGGGACACGATCAGCATCGTGGCGGGGACGCTGGACCAGCCGACCGGGCTGCGCATCGCCGCGCACTGGTTCGTGTCACACGCCGCCGACTACGAGACGGTGCCCGACGACGGATTGCCGCGCCACGAGCGCAGCGCCGAGCAGGAGCGCGGCTCCGGCTCCGGCGCGGGAGGCTAGAGCGGCGTACCGGGGGCGGTGGACGACCGCCCCCGGCGTGCGGGCTCGGGCTCAGTCGGGGATGTGGGCGAAGGTGTCCGGGTTGGGACCCGTCCGGCCGTCCTCACCCTTGTCCAGCGCCGCGATGGCGTCCATGTCGGCGTCCTCGAGCTCGAAGTCAAACAGCGTGAAGTTCTCCTCGATGCGCGACGGCGTCGTGGACTTGGGGAAGACGATGCTCCCCCGCTGCAGGTGCCAGCGGAGCACCACCTGCGCGGCGGTGCGCTCGAGACGATCGGCGATGGCGACGATCGCGGGATCATCGAGCACGCCCCCCTGGGCGATCGGGGACCAGGCCTCGGTGAGGATCCCGTGGTCCTCGCCGTAGCGGCGGACCTCGTCGTTGAGCAGGTAGGGATGGAGCTCGATCTGGTTCACGGCGGGGGTGACGTCGGCCTCGGCCGCGAGCCTCTCGAGATGGGGCACCTGGAAGTTGGACACGCCGATCGAGCGCGCCCGGCCCTGCGCCTTGAACTCCTCCAGCACCTTCCAAGTCGAGACGAAGTCGCCGTCGTAGAGCGTCGGCAGCGGCCAGTGGATGAGGAACAGGTCCACGTAGCTCGAGCCCAGCGCCGTCAGCGTCTGCTCGAACGCCTTGCGCGCGTCGTCGGGGCGGTGACGGTCGTTGGACAGCTTGCTGGTGATGAACACCTCGTCGCGGCTCAGCCCGGAGCCCTGGATCGCCTCGCCGACCCCGGCCTCGTTGCGGTACATCTCGGCGGTGTCGATGTGGCGGTAACCGATCTGGAAGGCGGTGCGCACGGCGTCGGCGGTGTCGGACGGCGGGATCTGGAAGACCCCGAAGCCGAGCTGCGGGATCTCGTTGCCATCGTTGAGCGCGAGAGTGGGAACGGTGGAGATGGTGCTCATTGGTGTCGGTTCTCCTGTTGCGGTCGGGGCCGGATGTCCAGTGTCGCCCGCATCACTGATAATCACAAATGATGATTTGCGTGGTTCGATAGCCTTAGACTATGGACCCGCGCCGCGTGCTCACGTTTCGGGCGGTCGCTCACGAGCGATCGTTCTCGCGCGCGGCGCGACGGCTCGCGCTGTCGCAGCCGTCGGTGTCCAATCGGGTGGCGGCCCTCGAGCGCGAGGTGGGCGTGCGGTTGCTCGAGCGCGGTCCCGGAGGTGTGCGCCTCACTGCCGAGGGCGAGATCCTGCTCGAGCACGCCGACGCGATCGCCGACCGATTCGGCTTGGCCGAGAGGCAGCTGTCGGGCGCGGCCGAGGGCCACAGCACCCTGCTGCGGATCGGCGCCCTCCCCAGCGCCCTCGCCGGGTTCGTGCCGGCCGCGATCGCCCGGGTGCGCGAGCAGCATCCCGATACCCGGGTCACCTTCGACGAGGGGACGAGCGAGGCGCTGGCGGCCCGGCTGGTCTCCGGCGAGCTGGATCTCGCCATCGCCTATCAGGACACGACGTGGCATCGCCCAGAGCCCCCGGGAATCAAGCGCCACCACCTCCTGCATGAGGAGTTCCTGGTGGCCGTGGCGCCCGATCACCCGCGCGCCTCCCAGCGCGAGGTGAACCTGGCCGATCTGCGTGATGACGACTGGACCGCCGCCCTCACCGACGGCGTGATCGTGCGGGCGTGCCGCGCCGCCGGGTTTGAGCCGCGGCTGGTCTCGATCACCCACGACCAGCTCGCGATCCGCGGCCTGGTCATCCGCGGGCTGGCGGTGACGCTCGTCGCCGAGTTGCTCGCCGACCCGTTCAAGGACCTGGCCCTGCGGCCCATCGCCGGGATGACCGTCGCGCGCGATGTCTACGCGCTATTGCCGCCGGGTCGCCGCCACCCGCTGGTCGCGCCCACCCTCCAGGCGCTCGACGAGGTCGCGGTCGGAATGCGGCGCGTACGCCAGACGCCCCCCGGCGATGTGGCCGTCCCAGCGGGGAGCTGACTAGACGGCGACTTGTGCAAGGCTGTGGGTATGCAGCTCGGCAGATTCGGTGTATGGACCGCGTATGGCGCGATCGGCGAGGAGAACGCCGGCGAGGCGGCCACCCTCGTGCAGGACCTCGGGTTCGGAACCTTCTGGCTGGGTGGTTCGCCCCGCCTCTCGAGCGTGCGGCCACTGTTGGAGGCCGCCGGCTCACTCACGGTGGCCACGGGGATCGTCAACGTCTGGGCCTATGAGCCTGAGGACCTTGCCCACGAATACGCGGAGCTCAGCCCTCAGTTCGGTGATCGCCTGCTGGTCGGTATCGGGATCGGGCATCCGGAGGCCACCAGCGACTACACCCGCCCGCTGGCATCGACGCGGGCCTTCCTGGACGGGATCGACGCCGCACCGACGCCGATCGGAGAAGACCGTCGCGCTCTCGCCGCGCTCGGGCCCAAGATGCTCGACCTCTGCCGCGAGCGCTCGCGCGGCACGCTCACCTACTTCGTGCCGCCCGAGCACACCCGCGCGGCGCGGGGTCGGCTCGGCGACGGTCCCCTGATCGCCACCGAGCTGGCCTGCGTGCTCAACGCCGATCCGGACGCCGCGCGGGCCACCGCGCGCGGCTACGCAGAGATGTACCTCGGGCTGCGCAACTACACCGGCAACCTGCTGCGCTACGGCTTCACCGAGGACGACATGTCAGGCGGAGGTTCTGATCGGTTGATCGACACGATCGTGCCCCATGGCACGGCCGATGAGATCGCCGCCGCCGCGCGCGACCACCTCGACGCCGGCGCCGACCACGTGTGCTTGCAGCCGGTCGGGGTCACGGGCGTCCCGCGGGCCGAGTGGACCGCCTTGGCGTCCGCGCTGGGGCTTGGCTCTTGACGCGCGCGGCCGGAGCTACTGGTTCTGCTGCTCTTCGACGGTCAGCTCGGCCGTAGGGCGGGCCTCGAGCCGGCCATCGGGGATCGGCTCGCCACTGAGCACCGACAGCCCGTAGGTCCCGTCCTTCAGCCGCGCCTCGGCGCGGTCCACCGCGGCCAGGTCCGCCTGCAGGTCAGCGCGCCGGCCGGCGTCCATTGAGTCCTGGTAGAGGTCCTCGGAGCCCTCGTCGCCAGGCTCGACGTTCTCGTCTGCCTCCAGCGAGCCCCCGCTGTGGAGGCCGAGCGCCTGCTCGATGCGATCGCGCTCCCGGGCAAGCAGCTCTCGGGCTCTCTCGGGGTCCATGGGCCGCAGCCTACCCGTTCACCGCGCTCGCCGCAGGCCGGGCGGGCGGGCTCCGGGTCCTCGGGCGCGGAGGCTCGCGGTCCATGCCAGGACGATGAGGACCGCCCCGACGACCAGCGCCAGCCACGATCCGAGGTCGACGGAGCCCAGCGCCGAACCCGACCTCCGGCTCGCCGGCGGCCGCGGGAGGAC
>JBAQGP010000532.1:0-3560 GCA_049287845.1 Solirubrobacteraceae bacterium
GCCCCGGCCTGGGCGAGGGCGGGCGACGCCCCGGCCGTGAGTCCGGCCACGCCCAGCGCAAGCGCGGCGAGCAGCATGGCCACGGTGAGCCGGGCCGTCTTACGAAGGCGCCAGGCCCCGCCGCTACAATCGCCCGCCGATGTCAGCCGTCGACTCGCCGCAGCAGCGGCCATCCGCGACCGGCTCTGTCGGCCCCGGGGAGGCTCATGGGCCCTCACTGGCCCGCTCCCTGCGCGGCGCCGGGCGCTCGCCGATGCTGATCGGCGTGCTCGTCTGCGTGGCCCTGGCCGCACTGTCGGCGGCCATCCTGCCCACGGTGCCCAGCTACGACCCGTGGTCGTGGATCGTGTGGGGGCACGAGGTGTTCGATCCCCACACGAGCTTCATCGTCAACGGGGGTCCCTCGTGGAAGCCGCTGCCGATGATCTTCACCACCATCTACGGGCTGCTCGGCGGGGCTGCGCCGACCCTGTGGGTGATCACGGCGCGGATCGGCGGCTTGCTGGCGCTGTGGGGGACCTGGAAGCTGACCAGCAGGCTGGCCGGCGGCGGATGGCTCGGCGCCTTCGCGGGGCTGGTGGCGGCGATCGGGATCGTGCTCACCGGCCGCCAGGACCAGGCCTGGTACTACTACTTCCTGCACGGGACCTCGGAGGCGATCCTCGTCGCCGTCGCCGTCTGGGCGGCCGACCGCCTGCTCGAGGGCCGCCATCTCCAGGCCTACCTGATCGTGGTGGCCGGCGGGCTGATTCGCCCCGAGTGGTGGCCGTTTCTCGGTCTTTACGCGATCTGGCTGTGGTTTCGCGATCCCGTCTTTGAGGGCCCGGGCATGCGCCTGGTGCTGCTCGCCGGGCTCGCCGTGCAGCCCCTCGGCTGGTTCGTCCCGCCGTGGATCACCACCGGCCAGCCATTCCTCGCCGCAACGCACGCGGCCGACTACAACGGTCATCTGGGCTCCGATGTCCTGGGAGCGATCCTGACCCGCGGAGTCCGCGACCAGCTCCTGCCGGCGCTCATCCTGGCCGTGGCGGCGGTCGTCATCGGCTGGGCGCGCGACCGCAACCGGGCGATCCTGGCCATCGCCGCCGGGATCGCCGGCTGGTGGGTGGTGGTCGTCGGCGAGACGCTCGACGGCTACCCCGGCCTGGAGCGCTTCTTCCTGCCCGCAGCCGCGTTGACCACCGTGCTCGGCGCGGTCGGCCTCGCCGAGCTGGCCCGGCTGGCGGGCGGTCTGGCCGGGTCGCTGCGCCGGCCGGTGATGGCAGGCTCGGCCGTCGTCCTGACCGCGGCGTGGATCCCGTTCAGCACCGCCCAGCTCAGCGTCGCGCGGACCGACGAGCGCAACGCCGCGCAGGGCGCCCATCTGCTCGACGCCCTCACCCAGGCGGTGGCTGCGGCCGGTGGCAAGGCCGGCGTGCTCCCCTGCCCCTCGAGCTTCACCGCGGTCAACCACTCCGCGCAGACCGCGCTGGCATGGAAGCTGGGGGTCACGCTGCAGCGCGTCGGCACCTCGATGCGCGCGCCCGGCGTCGATTTCATCGGGCCCAAGGCCGCGCAGATCGGCGGTCCGGCCAAGATCGACCGCCGTCTCACGCACGCCGAGACCGTGGCCGCGGTGCGGCCGTGGCGCGTCGTGGCACTGACCGACCCCGGCGTGTCGCACGGCACCGCCTGCGTCGGCCGCTGACCGGTCAAGCCGGCAGGTCCTCATCGCCTGCCTCTGCCCTTGTGGTGCTTCTTGGGCTTGGGCTTGATCTTCAGCCTGTGGACGAGGACGGTCCTGTTGCCGGCACGGTCGGTGATCGTGATGGTGACCGCGTAGCTGCGGATGCGCTCGTAGACATGGCTGGCGGCGGTGCGGCGGATCCGCGTGGCCGGCGAGCCGTCACCCCATTTGACGTACACGGTGCTCACCCCTGAGGCCGCTGAGGTGGGCAGCCCCGTCGGCGGCGGGTCGGAGTAGGTGACGCGGAGGTGCTCGCGGGTCCTGACGATCGAGGTCCCGCTCAGCTTCCACGTCGCGCGCGGTGGCACGGTGTCCACGAACAGCGTCGCCGCGGGGGCGTTGGTGGTCACGCCGGCCAGGTTGACGACGCTGAGCTGGTAGACGTGGCGGCCGTTGGTCAGCGGCGCCGGCGCGACCATCTGGGTCGCGGTGGTCTGGCCCACCGGGACGCCGTCGATGCGCACGGCGTAGGTGGGTGCGCCCCACAGCTCCGATGCCGTGGACCATCTCAGGAGCGGGATCGCCGTCGTCACGTAGCGGAAGCCGTAGGACGCGACGAAGCCGCCCGGAGCCTGGAAGAGCTGGGCGGCGACGATCGAGGTGCTCGCTCCGCTGCCCTGGACCCAGGCCGCGGCCGCGTCACCGGCCACGTCGCCGGCCGCCGCGAGCCCGTGGTCTGCGTCCGTGGCCCCCAGCGACGGAGTCGACACGACCTGCTCGGGGCCGAGGTTCGCCCCGTCGGAGGCGTAGCGCAGGCGGATCTCGGGTGTGCCCGCGACCCCCGGCGTCTGCTGCCAGGCGATGAAGCTCGAGATCAGGCCGGCGTTGGCGGGGACGGCGTCGGGCGCGCTGCTGTTGGGGAGGGAGTCGACGCGCTCGGTCTGGCCGCGGCTTTCGGAGCCACCGAGCATGGTGGCGTAGAGCTGGTGACTGCGGCTGGTCTCCGAGGTGACGAAGCCGGTGCCGTACTCCGTCACCGCCGCCTGGGGCTGGTCGGCGCCCTCGGGACCGCCGGGGTTGGCTCCGTCCGCCGGCGAGGTGCCGTCATAGCTGCCGCCGTGCAGGCGGCTCAGCAGCACCCGGGACTGGCTGGCCGAGCCGTTGGTCAACGACTCCTGGAAGGTGACCGCCGCATACGTCGAGTCACCCCCGGAGGCGATCGACGGCTCGGTGGCCGAGGTCTCGGACCACCCGGCGAACGCGCTGGGATCGGCCTGCTCCACGACGGTGCTGGGGGTGGTGGCGATCACGCGGCGCGTGTAGATGTGGCCCGCCTCGCCCCAGGCGACGATGCCCACGCCGTCCCCGGACGCGGCCACCTCGGGGCGCCCGGTGCCGGTGCCCGCGGCGTCGCCGGCGCTCGCGTCCAGCGGGCTTGACTCCATGCTCCACTGCCCCTGGAAGTAGTAGGCGGCGCGCACGTCCCCGCCGCCGGCGCCGCCGGTGGCGGTGAAGGCCAGATAGGCCTTGCCGAAGTTGGTCAGCGAGAGCGACGGATTGGCCGCGCCTCCCACGAGGGCCACCGGGCCGCTCAGCGGGGTGGCCGAGGTGGCCGCCTGGGCGACGTACAGCGTCCCGGCGTTGATGAACGCCACCAGGACCAACCCGGTCTGGCCCGCGGCGACCACAGGCTGCGATGACGGCCCCACGAGCCCCGCGTCGACCTGGACGGGCGGCTGGAAGACGCCAGCGCCCAGCCGGGAGACGAACACGTGGGCGACGCCCGCCACGGTCTTGGTGTAGACCACCGCGCCGGTGCCGTCCCGGGCGATCGACATACCGTTGAGCGAGCGGATGTCCGGGCTCGGGCCGTCGATGAGGGCGTCGTTTGGCG
>JBAQGP010000533.1:0-3958 GCA_049287845.1 Solirubrobacteraceae bacterium
TTCGGGTGGCGACGGCGACGGGCCGCCGCCCACGGCCAAGGAGATGATGCTGGCCTTCGCCCCCTACGTGATCATCGTGATCGTCCTGGGCATCATGAGCCTCAACGCGGTCATCAAGTGGCTGGACGGCGGCACCACCAAGTTCCTGTGGCCGGGCCTGCACGTGGTCGGGCACACGGGCAAGGCGCCCACCAGCGAGACCTTCAAGCTCAACTGGTTCACCGCCGCCGGCACGGGCCTGCTCGTCTCGGGGATCCTCACCGCCCTGATCCTGCGCGTCTCCCCCATGCGGGCGGTGCGGATCTTCGGCCAGACGCTCTACCAGATCCGGTGGGCGATCTTCACCGTCTGCACCGTGCTGGGCATCGCCTACGTGATGAACATGTCTGGCCAGACGATCACGCTGGGCACGTGGGCCGCCGGCGCCGGCGGGTTCTTCGCCTTCCTGTCACCCCTGATCGGCTGGTTCGGGACCGCGGTCACCGGGTCTGACACCTCGACCAACTCGCTCTTCGGCGCCCTGCAGGTGGCGGCGGCCAAGCAGTCGGGGCTGTCGCCGACCCTGCTCGCGGCCGCCAACAGCTCAGGCGGGGTGCTGGCCAAGATGGTCTCGCCTCAGAACCTGGCCATCGGCGCGGCGGCGGTCGGTCTGGCGGGGCGCGAGGGCGACGTCTTCCGCAAGGTCATCGGGTGGTCGGTGCTGCTCGTGCTGTTGATGGCGGTGCTGGTGCTGCTGCAGTCCGGGCCGCTGTCGTTCATGGTCCCCTAGCGGTGCCGGTGTGCCGGCCGCGATGTCTGAAGCCACAGATCGCACACCGCGCGCGTTCGAGGTGTGCGACGTGAAACCGGAGTCAGGTTGAAGCCTGGAGTCGCACAACCGGCCAAGCTGGGTTGCGCGATCTGTGGCTTCAACCGCCACCCCCTCCCCAGCCGCCGTTGACGTGCGCCCGCGTGGTCCCCAAACGTCCCACAGACACCAAGGCCCGGGCCCTAGTCGATGTACTGGTAGGCCTCGAGCGTGAGGAACTGCACGAGCGGCTCGCCCAGGGCGACGCGCTCGAAGATCTCGCGGGTCTCCTCGGGGCGCCCGGCCTGCCAGGTCTCCTCCCCCACCTCGGAGCGGATCTTGGCGGTCTCCTCGTCGAGGACCCGGCGCACGAGGTCGGCGGTGACGGTGCGCCCATCATCGAGCTGACAGCCGTGGTGGACCCACTGCCAGATCTGGGAGCGCGAGATCTCCGCGGTGGCGGCGTCCTCCATCAGCGAGTTGATCGCCGCGGCGCCGCGCCCGCCCAGCCAGAAGGACACGTACTGAAAGCCCACGCTGACGTCGGTGCGCAGCCCGGCCTCGGTGATCGCGCCCGGCGTGTCGGCCAGAGCAAGGAGGTCGGCGGCGGACACGGACACGTCGGGACGCTGCACCGACAGCTGGTTGGGCGCGCCACCCAGACCGGTCTCGAACACGTCGCGCGCCACCGGGACGAGGTCGGGATGGGCCACCCAGGTCCCGTCGTAGCCCTGCTTGACCTCGCGCTCCTTGTCGGCGCGCACCCCGGCCAGGGCCTTCTCGTTGGCCTCCTCGTCGCGGCGTGACGGGATGAGCGCCGCCATCCCGCCCATCGCGTGCGCCCCACGGCGATGACACGTGGCGGCCAGCAGGTCGGTGTAGGCGTGCATGAACGGCACGGTCATGGTCACCTCGCCGCGGTCGGGCAGCACCATCTCGCGCCGATCGGGGAAGCACTTGATCGCGGAGAAGATGTAGTCCCAACGGCCGGCATTCAGGCCGGCCGAGTGGTCGCGCAGCTCATAGAGGATCTCGTCCATCTCAAATGCGGCGGGCAACGTCTCGATGAGGACGGTGGCCTTGATCGTCCCGCGCGCCATGCCCACGCGGTCCTCGGCGTAGTCAAAGACGTCGTTCCACAGCCGCGCCTCGCGATGGGACTCCATCTTGGGCAGGTAGAAGAACGGGGCCAGCCCGGACGCGATCAGCGGCGGCCCGGAGTTGAAGAAGTACATGCCGAAGTCAAACAGCGCCCCAGCCATCGGCTCGCCGTCGATCTGCACGTGGCGCTCGTCCAGATGCCAGCCGCGGGGACGGACGAGCAACGTCGCCGGGTCATCCTCGAGCTCGTAGTGACGGCCGTCCGAGCCGTCGTAGGTGATCGTGCCGAGGATCGCGTCACGGAGGTTGACGTGCCCCGCGACCATGTTGCGCCAGGTGGGGGCGTTGGCGTCCTCGAAGTCAGCCATGAACCCGTCCGCACCGGAGTTCATGGCGTTGATGACCAGCTTGCGATCGGTGGGACCGGTGATCTCCACCCAGCGCTGCGCGAGCGCCTCGGGCACGGGCGCCACCGTCCAGTCTCCCTCCCGGATCTCCCGGGTCTCGGACAGGAAGTCGAGCATCTCGCCCTCGGCCAGGCGCGCCCGGCGGTCCGCGCGGGCGCGGAGCAGCTCCTGGCGTCGCGCCTCGAACTCGGCGTGGAGCTCTGAGACGAACTCCAGCGCGTCGGGGTTGAGGATCTCGTCAAACGCGGGCTCGGCCCGTCCCTGCAATTGGAGTCGCGCGGCCATCTCCTTCCATGCTTTCCGGGGCCACCCGCCCGCAAACGGTGCGTGCGGACCCGGCGGGGGGTATGTTGCCCGGTATGGCTTCCCTCAACGATGGCGTCGTCCAGGAGCTCCTGGCCGCGCCCCACTGCGCAGTGATCTCAACCCACAACCCCGACGGCTCGATCCTCTCCACCGTCGCCTGGATCAGCATGGAGGACGGCGAGCTGGCCGTCAACAGCGCCGAGGGCCGTCAGTGGCCTGCGAACCTGGATCGTGATGCCCGCGTGACGGCGCTCGTCTATCCCGCGGATAACCCTTATGAGTACGTGGAGATCCAGGGCACCGCTTCGGGCACCCATGACGACGCCGACGACCACATCGACCGCCTGACCCAGAAGTACATGGGCCAGGACAAATACCCCTTCCGTGGCCCCGGCGAGGTCCGCAAGAAGTTCGTGATCACCCCGACGCGGGTGCGCCACCAGAAGCAGGGGTAGGCCGTCAGGGACCGCTCAGGCGCCGTCTAGGCGCCGTGGCACTTCTTGTACTTCTTGCCCGAGCCGCACCAGCACGGGTCGTTGCGCCCGGTCTGCTGGGCCTCGTCGACGACGCGCTGCTGCACCGGCTCGGGGGGCGGGCCGCCCTCTTCGTAGGCCTCGCCCGGCTCGGCGCCCGCGGCGGCGGCCATCGCCATGGCGCCGGCGGCGCTCTGGCCACCGGAGTAGGTGACCCGGCCACCCCCGGTCGACGAGCTCGAGGATGAGCTCGCGCTGTGGCGCGGCGGCTGGGGCGGCATCGGCTGGCCGTCGGCGTCGTGGATGGTGACCTCGACGTGGTAGATGAGCCGGGCGAAGTCTGACCACACGCTGTTCATGAGGTCCTGGAACAACTCGTAGGCCTCGTTCTTGTAGGCGACCAGCGGATCCATCTGGGCCAGCCCGCGCAGGCCGATGCCGTGCTGGAGATAGTCCATGTCATAGAGGTGCTCCTGCCAGCGCTGGTCGATGATCTCCAGGAGCAGGTAGCGCTCGACGTGGCGCATCAGCTCCTCGCCCAGCTCCTCCTCACGATCGTCGTACCGGGTCAGCGCCTCCTCCTGGAGGCGAACCGTGAGATCCTCGCGGTCCAGGCGGCCGGCCTCGGGCAGCTCGAAGTCGTCGGAGGGGATGTAGATCTCCTCGATCCGACGCATGAGCCCGTCCAGGTCCCAGTCCTCGACGAACTCGCCGCTCGTGTACTCCTCGACGATCCGGTCGATGAGGTTGACGATCTGCTCGCGGGCGGCGGCGCTCATGTCCCGGCCCTCGAGCACCTCGTCGCGGTAGGTGTAGACGACCTCGCGCTGCTGGTTGAGGACGTCGTCGTACTCCAGCGTGTGCTTGCGCTGCAGGAAATACTG
>JBAQGP010000534.1:0-2791 GCA_049287845.1 Solirubrobacteraceae bacterium
GAGGTCCCGCGTGCCACCGCCGTCCCGGCGGCGGCCGCGACGGCCGGGCACGGCGCCGAGCGGGCCCTTGCCAGCCTTCTCGTGGTCCCGCTGGTGGCGTCCGACGAGCTGCTCGGGCTGATCGTCCTCGGCGCCGCCGCCGAGGACCGCTTCGATACCGGGGACCTGGAGCTGCTCACGCTCGCCGCTGACCGGATGGCCATCGCGATCGACCACGTCCAGCGCTTTGCTCAAGGGCGCCAGCTGGTGGAAACCCTCCAGCGCAGCCTGCTCCCCGACCGCCTGCCGCACCATCCGCGGCTGCAGCTCGCCGCGCGCTACCTGCCCAGCGGGCTCGCGCCCCAGATCGGCGGGGACTGGTATGACGCGCTCGAGCTTGACCGTGATCGCACCGCGGTGATGATCGGCGACGTCGTCGGCCACGGTGTCCGAGCGGCGACGACGATGAGCGAGCTGCGCAACGCCCTGCGCGCGTTCGCCGTCGAGGGTCACAGCCCGAGGGCGGCGCTGCACCAGCTCGACCGGCTCGTCCACGCGACCTTGGGTCCCGGCATGATCGCGACGGTCCTGTTCCTGATCATCGACGCGTCCAAGGGCACGGTGTCGCTCTCGCGCGCCGGGCACCCGCCGCCGGCGCTGCGCACCGCCACCGGCGAGATCCGCTTCCTGGAGACGGGCAGCACCCTGCCCCTGGGGATCGACGACCGCGTCTCGGCCGACGAGGCCGAGTACCCGGTGAGCGCCGGCGACACGCTGCTGCTGTTCACCGACGGCCTGGTCGAGCGGCGCCGCGAGTCGATCAACACCGGCTTCGATCGGCTGCGCGAGGCCTTCACCAGCGCGCCCGCCGACGTGGAGGAGCTCTGCGACTACATCCTGGAGCACACCGTGACCGAGCAGGCCAGCCACGACGACATCGCCGTGCTGGCCGTCCGCGTCCTCGGCGCGCCGCCGGGGGCGCTCCAGCTCTCGCTGCCGGCCAGGGCCACCTCGGTGCCGCTGGTACGCCATCGCCTGCGGGTGTGGCTCAACGAGAACGTGCCCGAGCTCGACGCGGTCGCGCGCAGCGATCTGGAGGTGGCGTGGTCAGAGGCGTGCACGAACGTCGTCCGCCATGCGTACGGGCCGGGCGACGCGACCTTCGAGGCCACCGCGGTGCGCGAGGGCGACGCGATCTCGCTTCAGGTCCGCGACAGCGGTCAGTGGCGACCGCCGCGCGGCGAGCACGGCGGCCGTGGCATCGCCCTGATGCGCGAGCTGTGCGACGAGGTCCGCGTCGACCGCCGCGCGGAGGGCACCACGGTGACGATGCGCCGCACCTTCGGCGACTCACCGGCTGCCCAGGGGCCGGTGCGCTGATGCCGGGCCGCGCGGGCGACGGCGAGCCGTCGACCTTCAACGGCCCCGATCTCGTCCCCGCGTCGGGCGACCTGGGCCACGTCGAGATCCAGGACCACGACGGCGTACCTGTCGCCGCCATCACCGGTGAGGTGGACGTCTCCAACGTCGACGACATCACCCGGCAGCTCATGGCCCTGCCGAACTTCTCCCCGGGTCTGGTCGTCGACCTCCGCCTCGTCGCCTACATGGACTCGACCGGCATCTCCTTGCTGCACGACCTCGCCGCGCGGCTGCGCGAGCGCTCCCAGCAGTTGATCATCGTGTGCCCGCCGGGCGCACCGCCGCGACGGGTGCTCGAGCTCACCGGACTCATCACCCGGACCTCGGTGGTCGACGACCTGGCGCCGGCCGTCCAGGCGATGCGCCAAGCGACGCAGGACCTCCGCTCCTAGCGATCCGCCCTCGACGAGGCGGCGCAGCGCGGGATTTACCCCGCTGGGGAAGGGGGTCGGGTCGGCCGGCGTTGAAGCCCTGGATCGCACGCCGGTCGTTCCTGGCCGGTGCGATCTGTGGCATCAACATAGGTCCTGTCTTGGATCGCACGCATCGTCACGGAGCGGTGTGCGACCTGTGGCTTCAACTTTTCGCCGCTGTATCGGGGCTGCGGCTGCCAACCCTTCCCCAGCCGTCGTCAGCGCTTCGAACCGCCGTCGTCGCCGATCCTCCGCAGCCGGCCGAACCCCACGCCGCCGGCGAGGCTTTGGTTGCCAGCTCCGCCCCTGAGGTACCATCGAGTCAATGGGCTACAAGATTCTCGGCTTTGCCGTCTGGCAGGGCAGCAAGTGGTACATGCGCCGCCGCATGACCGGCGTCAAGGCCAAGGTGGCCGTCGCCGGCGTTGGCGCGCTGGTGCTCGCCGGCGTCGCCGCCGCCGGTCGCCAGGCCGCATCACATCAATAACACGTAAGTTTGTGGACCTTCAGGGAGGGACTGCTCGTGTGCCCGACGAAGCACGCACGCGAGTACGCCCCTGACGCGTTTGAGGGCGGCCCGTCCCGGTATGACTGACCCTGCCTCCGCTGACCTCCCCGTTGCCATCGATCGCGTGGACTTCACGCGCAGCGACCGTGACGGGATCGAGATGCGGCTGACCGGACGCTGGCTCGCCGACACCGACGTCATCGGCTTCGCGCCGCTTCTCGTCGTCCAGGTGCAGGGGCGGCGCCACCGGTTCACTCCGGCGCCCGACGGCCACCCGCTCGCGCCCGGGAGCTGGGCGGCGACGTTCCGGATCCCCCCCTGGGCGCAGCCGCGCCGCGAGGGCCAGGCCGCGCTGTGGGTGGGGACCTCGGTGGTGCCGGTTCCGCTGTCCGGCGTCTCTGCCGACGGCACCTACCCGCCATACCCGGCCCAGTCCGCTCACCGCCCGCCTCCGCCACCGGCGCTGGGG
>JBAQGP010000535.1:0-5964 GCA_049287845.1 Solirubrobacteraceae bacterium
GGGCTGGCCGTGCGCCCGGCGGCACTCGCGCGGTTCTGATCGCTGTGGGCGTGGTCGCCGCCGTGCAGACGGCGATGCTGCCGTTCGCCGTCGCCGACACCTCGCACGGCGTTGGCTGGATCGCCAGCATCCCCATAATGCATCGGATCGGGCAGCTGACGCTCGAGTGGGGTGCGAGCGTGCTGTCGCGCAACGGCAACTGGCGGGAGGGGCTCGCGATCTGGGCGCTGCTCGCCGCACTCGTAATCCTGTTGCTGCGCTTCGGGGGAACGCCGCGCGAACGCGACGGCGCGCGGGTGGCGGCGGCGATCACGGGCTTCGTGTTCCTCGTGCCGCTCGCCCTTGGTTTCCTCGGCCAGGACTATTTCCTCTCACGCAACGAGCTCCCGGCGATGATCCCCCTCGTCAGCGTGCTCGCCGCCGCCTGCGCGGCCCCCCGAGCACGCGCGCTCGGCTCTGCGCTCGCCGTATCGCTGCTCGTGACCTTCTCGGTGTCAGCGGTCCGCGTGCAAACCGACGGCAGATACCAGCGGCCGGACTGGCGCAAGGTCGCCCGCGCGCTCGGTCCCGCCACCCGGCCCCGCGCGATCCTGGCCGCCGGCGGAGCCACCGCAGACCCGCTCGAGATCTACCTACCGCACGTCGACTGGCTCCAACCGAGCGGGCGCCGCGTGCCGATCGGCGAGATCGACGTCGTCGGCGCCCTGAAGCGCCTCCCTCTGGCGCCGCCCACCCACCCATCGCCGCTGGGCGCCACGCGGCGGGCTCCGCGGTCGCCCAAGCGGGGAAGCTCCCTGCCCAGCCTCGTCGCGCCCCCCGGGACACGGCTGATCGGTCGTGTCCGCGTCGCCAGTTGGGTCGTGGCGCGATACGTCTTCGCGCATCCACAGCGGCTCAGTATCCAGCAGATCGCAGCGCGGGCCCCCGCTTACTTCCACCACACGCCCGCCGCCCTGCTCGCCTTCACCCAACCCGCCGATTGACCTGGGCCGACCAGGCAGACCGACCCGCGCCGGCCCCTCGGTCGAGTGGGGAGCGTAAAGCTGCGGCGGCGCTACCGCCACCCCGGGACGCACCTCGTGTGTTCGCCCAACGGCAGGTCGGACGTCTCAGGGCCCTTGTTCGTAGAGCGTTCCCTGGGTTGGCGCGGTGATCGCAACAGCGCGGTGTCGGTAGCCGGCGAGCGGGCATGACCCGAGGGCCTACCTCGATCCAAGGGGGAGCGGTCTATCGGCGGCGGCCGCTGCGGCGACTCCGCTTACGGTCGCGTCGGCGGTCCCACAACCACCGCAGCGTCACAAATTCGATGAGGCGTTTGAGCATCCCGATTCTCCTCGTTGTGTCCGAACCTGCCTACCCCTGTCGGCAGCTGGGAAACCGGGCCTCTCGCACGCGCGCGACAAGCTGATCCTCACGAACGCGACGACAAGTTCGATGAACGACGAACTAAGGTAGTGAAAGTGACGCTGATTGGAGACTTGTCCCGCGCCCAGGCTGGTAGGTGATGCGCCTCGCGGCGCGGATGGCCGCCGTCGAGCACCGCGTCGTCCACCATCGGGGACGGCTGGCCGGCCGATACCCGGCGGTGGCGGCGATGGTGGTGTTTGCGCTCGTGCCGTACCTCGCCCTGTCGGCCGCGCTTGAGCCGCTCACGCCGATCCTGGCGCGCCAGCTCCACGCGAGCCTGCAGACGCTGAGCCTCGGTTCGGGGATGGCGAACGCCGCCTATGCGGTCGGCACCGTGCTTGCCGTCCTGTTCGCCCAGCACGTGCCGCAGCGGCGGATGATGGTGCTCTACGCGCTGCTGCTCGTGATCGGCTCGGTGCTCACCGCCGCGGCCGGGTCTGCCCCGGTGTTCATCGCCGGCCACATCCTCCAGGGTCTGTGCACGAGCCTGCTGCTGATCGCCGCCGTCCCGCCCCTGGCGCTCGGCTTTGGACAGGAACGGCTGCGGGCGACCGCCGTGATCATGAACGTCTGCATCTTCGGCGCTGTCGCGCTCGGTCCAACGATCGGTGGCATCCAGGCCGAGTCCCACGCTTGGCGGCCGCTGTTCTGGATCGTCGCGGCCGTCTCGCTCACCGCCCTCGTCCTCTCGCTGCTCACCTACGAGGACACGCCGCCGGCCGATCTGACGGCGCCCAAGGACGGGTTGGCCGTCGTGCTGGCCGCGGCCGGGTCGGTGGCGGCCTTCTGGGGCGCGGCGGAGCTTCTCACCCATCCGTTTTTGCGGTTCGAGACGGTGGGTCTGCTCACCATCGGCTTGGTGCTGATCATCGCGCTCGTTGCCTACCAGGCGCTCACCCCGCGACCGCTCTTGACGATCCGCCGCATGCTGACGAACACGATCGCGGTGTCGGGCATCGTCATCGCGTTGTTTGCTGCGGCAGCGTCGGTGTCGGCGACCGCGCTGACCGCTTCGCTGCTGATGGGCCGCTACAGCGCGCTGCACGTTGGGCTGCTGTACCTCCCGGAGCTGGGCGGCGCGATCATCACCGCGTTCGCCCTCGGTGTGCTGCTTCCCCGCAAGGGCCTTCACTATCTGCCGCTCGCCGGGATGGCGTTCCTCGCCGCCGGGATCGTTGTGTTCCGGATTCAGCTCCCGCCGACGCAGGCCACCACACTCATCGGCTCCGGTCTAACCGGCATCGGCCTCGGCGCGACCGTCGCCCCGGCGCTGTTCGTCGCCGGGTTCTCACTACCGTCGGCCAGCCTCCAGCGGGTGTTCGCGATCGTCGAGCTCCTGCGGGCGGTCGCGGCGTTCATGATCGCACCGGTGTTCGCGCACTTCGCCGCCACCGTCGGCGGATCTCCGGCCGGTGGCGCCGGACTCGCGCTATGGATCGGCCTCGGCCTGGCACTCGGCGGCGCGCTGATCGCAGTCAGCCTGTACCTGCTCGGCGGCGCCCGGCCGCAGACCCCTGATTTCGAGGCGTTCCTCGGCGGCACCGACGCCGCCTGGCACGCTCCGCCGCTGCTGGCCGCGGTCCGCCGCCGCCGGCGCCTCGGTACCCTGGCCGAAGAGGCAGCCTAACCCGCGTATGGCACGTCCGCGCCGTGTGATGGACCTGCCGCCGGCTGGACCTCCCTCCGTGAGACGCGGCGTCGGCTCCACGCGTCCGATGAGCGGCGGGCTGTGAGACAGCGGGTTCTCGCGAGCTTTCCAGCGGGGGTGCGGCCTCGCCTGGGGTCTGCTCAGTCCCCAAACTCGAGCTCGGGCGGGATTGCGCGGGTCGTGCCGCGCAGGCTTCCAACGGGTCTGGGGACGCTGCAGGCGAAGCCAGCATCTTCGCCGCAAAGCGAATCCTGTGGGGATCGGCACCGAGCGCCGTGAGGATCTCGCTGGCGCCGCTTTCGCCGCGGCCGATGCCCGCGGGGAGCGTGTCGGGCTTCGCTCCCAGACGCTCCCGGATCTCGTCGCGGACCGGCTGGACGGCTAGTCCAAACTCCGCCCAAATCGGGTCAAGACCGCTCTCCCCTGAGAACAGACCGAGCAGCAGATGCTCGACCTGAACCTCGCCGTGCCCCATGTCGCGGGCTTCGCGTTGCGCGCAGCCGATCGCGGCGCGCGCTTGTTCTGTGAACGCCTCGATCCCCGACCGCGTGGCGACGGTAGCGGCCCGGACTCCGGCTTTTGGCGTACCGCCCCCACAGCGGGGTAGATCCGTCGTGAGTGCTCGACCACGAGGACGCGGTTCAACCAAGGGAGCGAGTCATGCCAGACCTCGAGGGAAATACCAAGGCCGACGAAGAAGCCCTTCCCGACACCTCCTTGCATGCGTACAAGGAAGGTCGCAAAGACGACGTCAAGGGCGACGCCGACAAGCTCGAGTCCAACGACCCGAAGAACCACCAAGGCTCCGAGCTGGAAGGTGACGACGAGCTGGACATCTCCGCCGAGAAGGAGTAGCCGGCCGAACCGGCCTCGCACACGCGGCTCGTTCTCGACGGCCGGACGGCTGGATTCACAAAAGCTCGCCGTGGGTTCGCTCCGAGCCGGGAACGATCATCTATAGGCCGGCTGGTGGTCGGCGCGGTCAGCGACGAGACGCTGTCATCGCATTCGGCCGTGGAGTGCCTAGCGAGCTCGGGTGGGGTCGTCGTAGGGGTCGGAGCCGATCTTGCGTCCCTGGGTGGGGTCGTCGTAGGGGTCGGAGCCGAGTTTGCGTCCCTGCGTCGGGTCGACGGACTGAGCGTTGGACTCTTCGCGCGTCGTATCAGTCGGCTCTCGGCCGAGGGTCGGCCATTCTTCACCTTCGGTGAGGTTGGGAGCAACGGTGGTTGTCATGGCGTTTCCTCTCATTGGGGGGATTTGGGCTCCCTCAGCGGCTCGACCTGCTGAGCTGCGGGCCGGTATGACCGTCTGCACCAGGCCGGTCACGACGTCGTAGATGTGCCCGGATACCGTGACCCGCGGGGAGATGGCGGGTGCGGAGCAGAGGTGCGCGACGTCGCGGGTGACGGTCGCTGCCGGATCGAGCACGGCGTGCCCGCGCAGCGTCGCCTCTTCGGCGCCGATCCGCTGCGCGTATCGGCGGCGGAAGCTGTCGTCGGCCAGCGCTCCGGTTCCGCACTGGGTGTGGTGGATCACGGCGACCTCGAACAGCGGGCCCTCGGGCAGGAGGTTCTCGGCGAGCTGGCCGATGAAGGCGACATCGTTGATCACTTCGGGGGTGACCCGTCCGCCGACGTTGCGGATGACCATCGCGTCGCTGAGCCCCAGGCCGAGGACGTGCGCGGGGTCGACGCGCGGGTCCAGGCACGTGATCACGAACAGGCTCAGGTGAGGGAAGACGACGGCGCCATGGTGGCCGCCGGCGGTGGCGAAGGCGCGATTGCGCTCCAGCGCGGCCTCGACATTGGCGGCGCCTGACGGGCCCGGGCGGGTCAATTCAAACCCGGTCGCCCGGCCGATCCCGGAGCGGTCGGCGGTCACGCGCGGGGTGAGGTGCTGGGTGCTCATGGTGTCCTGTCTCCTGTCGCTTGGGGTGGGGTCAGCTGTGCGCTGCGGCGGTGACGGGCGTGTCTAGTGCCGGCACCTCTGGCGTGTCGTCGCGGCTGGTCGTCGATTGGGCGGGCAGCAGCGCCAGCGCCATCACGGCGCCTGCGGCTGCGATGCCAGCGGCGACATAGTTGGCCGCGTGGAAGCCCTGGAAGAAGGCCGAGGTGGCCGCGTTGTGGATGGCTGACGCGAGCCGCGGATGGCCGGCGTGGGGCAGCTTGCCGGCGACGGTGAGCGCGGCACCGACGGATGCGTGCGCGCTCCGCATGACGTTGGCAGGCAATCCGCCGGGGAGCGCGCCGGTGAGACGGCTGGCGTACAGCGAGGCGTAAACGCTGCCGATCACGGCGACGCCGAGGGTGCCGCCCAACAGACGCGTGGCGTCGTTGACCGCCGACCCGACGCCGGCCTTCGCTTTCGGGACGACGCCCATGATCGCCTCTGTCGCGGGCGCGCTGGTGAGGCCCATCCCTGTCCCGAGAACGACCATCTGAGCGGCGATCGTGCCGTAGCCGGTCGTGACTGATGAGGTCGAAACCCACAGGTAGAACGCGGCCATCGAGAACAGACCGGAGGCAACGATCAGCTTGGTGCCGAACCGGACCGCGAGCTTGGTGCCGAGGATCGAGGAGATCGCGACGAATGAGGCGACTGGCAGCAGGCGCACACCGGTCGACAGCGGCCCGTAGCCCTTGAGGAACTGGAACATCTGGGTGACCAGGAAGATGAACCCCGACAGCGCGAAGAACGAAATCGCGACCGAGCCGCTGGCAGCGGTGAACCGGGGATTGCGAAACAGGCTCAGGTCAAGCATCGGCCGCTCGGTGCGTCGCTCCCAGGACACGAAGGCCGCCGCCAGCACGGCGGTCAGCGCGAAGCTGCCGAGCGTTCGGGCGCTGCCCCAACCGTGGTCCGGGGCCTCGATGATCGTGTAGACGAGCAGCCCGATCATCGCCGTCGAC
>JBAQGP010000536.1:0-2590 GCA_049287845.1 Solirubrobacteraceae bacterium
GAGGTCGTCTCGTGGGACGCGCTGCGCGACGCCGGGGGTTACGCGGGCGCCCGCGACCGGGGCACCCTGCGGCTCGAGGGCCGCGACTACAAGGTCGCCGACGGCGACGTGATCACGGTCAAGTTCACGCCCTAGAGGTCCGCGAGCGACGCGGCGTTCTCCAGGCGCTCGGCGAGCCGGTTCATCCCCAGCGCCCGGGCCGCCGCGGCCCCGCCGGCCAGGTTGGTCTCAGCGTTCTCGGGGAGCACGACGTCCGCGGGGCGCAGGGTGGCGATGTCGCGGAAGGCCATGAGCTCGTCGGCGTTGTCACGCAGCGCGGCGGCGATGCGGGGCCGCTCGTGGGCGGCTCCGGCAATCGCCCCCTCCAGCGAGCCGTAGCGGCCGAGCAGCTCAGCGGCGGTCTTGGGGCCGATCCCGGGCGCCCCGGGCAGGCCGTCGGACGGGTCGCCCCGCAGCGCGATGAAGTCCGGGACGAGGCTCGGCACGACGCCGTACCGGCGGCGGACCTCGTCGGGGTCGACCTCGTCGAAGCCCGCCGAGCGCTGCTTGAGGTAGACGACGCTGACCTTCTCGCCGGCGCACTGGTACATGTCGCGGTCGCCGGTCATGATCAGGGCCCGGCCGCCATCGTCAACCTCAGCCTCGGCGAACGCGCCGAGCAGATCGTCGGCCTCCAGGTCATGCGACGATGTCGAGGTCCAGCCGAACGCGGCAAAGAGCTCGGGAGCGTGCTCGAACTGCCAGTCCAGCGCGTCAGGCACCGGCGGGCGATCGGCGTGGTAGGCGGGATAGAGCTCGGTCCGGTAAGCGGCGGCCTCGGCGCCGAAGCACACCACGATCGCTCGCGGGCGGCGGTCGGCCGCGATGCGCAGGATGAGGTTGGCGGCGCCCAGCAATGCGTTGACGGCGTGCCCGTCGCCGTCGGTGATCGAGTCCGGGAGCGCGAAGAACGAGCGGTACAGGACGAAGGGACCGTCGATCGCGAGCAGGGGGCCGGACACCCCCGGGAGGCTATCCGGCCCCGATCAGCCCGGGGGGCCGCCCACGCAGCGCAGCGGAGTGGCGGCGGCCACCTTCACCCGCCCGCGGCTCCCGGTGAACGTGAGGGTCATCGTCTGATGCCCACAGGCGACGAAGCCGGGGACCTGGATCAGGCCGCTGACCGTCACGTGACCGAGGGGACCAACCCGGCCGGACCCGCTCACCGTGTAGGTGAACCCGGTGTCGGGGATTGGATGGCCCTTGAGCCTGAGCGAGCCAACGGGCTTCCCGGTGAGTGCGAGGCAGTGGCGCGCGTGGTGGCAGGCGAGCCCGACGACCACGAGCGGGCCGGAGGCGTGGGAGACCAGGTTGGCGTCCCGGATCACGACACCTCCATGAGCTCCGGCGTAGCGGCCGGTGGCCGACGTGATCTTTCCGGAGAATGTCCCGGCAGCGGGCCTGGGCCCGATCGCGGCCGACGGACCTGCGCCGACGGCGAGAAGGACTGCCATCACACCACCTGCGCGGACGCCGATCCGTCTCATCGAGACGCGAGTGTCCCAGCGCATGGAACGGCGGTCAACCGCTCAGGGGATGGTGACGGCGGGACCGTGCAGCGTCCCGTCGACGATCCGGTAGCGCCCCGATGGCATCTGCGTGCTGTAGGCGCCGCCGGCCGACACTCGCGCCTGCCCCACGGTGTGCCACGCCCCGCCGCCCTGGGACTGGACCGCGACCGACCCACCCGAGGGCGCCGGGAACACGGTGCCGCTCAGCTTGCCCAGCGGATCGCTGGTGGTGATCGACGTGAAGGTGGCCCAGGTGTCGTCGAGGCCGAAGAGGCTCTGGAGCTGCGTCCCGCTCACCGTGGTGATCCCGCCCGTGCCGAGGACCTGCGCCTGCACGATCCGCGGCGAGACGCCGCGGCGCGTCACCGCGATGCCGACGAGGCTGCCCTTGACCAGACGCCCGAGCTTGCGGGCGGCCGACGCCAGGCTCATCTGCGCACCCCAGCTGTGATACGGGTTCTGGCCCGCGTTGTCGTAAGGGTCGGGAACGCCGCGCAGCCACGGCTCCGGGGTCGCCCCGGCCCACACGTTCTGGATGCTCTCGGTGTAGCCGCCCGAGGAGGCGAAGAAGTAGGTGACCGCGGGCGTGCCGTCGTAGGTGACGATCTGCCCGCCGGTGGCCGCGACCGCGGCGTCGGTGGACGGCGTCTCGGCGCTCACGCCGCCGTACACCTGCGATCGGGTGTCGGAGTAGAGGTCGTAGCCGCCGGCGTTCACCGTCGTCGTCATCGCGTACGTCCGCGCGGCCACCGCCTGCGCCTCGAGAGCCGCGGCGGCCCAGCTCGACGGCATCTCGGCGGCCACGACGCCGCGCACGTAGTCGTCGAGGCCGACCACGTCGACGGTCTGCACGGCGGCGGTCGTGGCGCCGGCGGCGGGCGAGAACTGAAGCGATCCGCGGTAGGCACCGTGGCCGGTGAGGGTGAGCGGGGCGGCCGGAGTGGCGGCCGAGATCGTGAGTGGCGCGGCGAACGTCCCGACGGTCTCGCCCGCCGCTGTCGCCAGCGTCAGTTCGCCGCCGGCCGGCGTCACGGTGTAGG
>JBAQGP010000537.1:0-6643 GCA_049287845.1 Solirubrobacteraceae bacterium
GTCGCTCCCGACGCGCCCACGCCGTGGCAGCGACAGCTCGCGCGTGGCCGGGTGCGCCTCGGGATCTCGATGCTGGGCCCGGCCTTCGTGGCCGCCGTCGCCTACGTCGATCCCGGAAACTTCGCCACCAACCTCCAGGGTGGGGCCAAGTTCGGCTACGAGCTGCTGTGGGTGGTGCTGGCGGCCAACCTCATGGCGATGCTGGTGCAGTACCTCTCGGCCAAGCTGGGCATCGCCACCGACCACAACCTGCCCGAGCTGTGTCGCGCGCGGTTCCCGCGACCGGTCAGCGCGGGGCTGTGGGTTCAGGCCGAGATCATGGCCATGGCCACCGACGTGGCCGAGTTCCTGGGCGCCGCCATCGCGCTCAACCTTCTCTTCGGCGTGCCACTGCTGGTCGCCGGGCTCATCACCGGCGTGATCGCCTTCGCGATCCTGGAGCTCCAGCGCCATGGCTACCGGCGCTTTGAGCTGGCGATCGCCGCCCTGCTGGGCATCGTATTCGCGGGCTTTCTCTACGAGACGCTCCACATCGGGCCATCGGCCCACCTGGCTCTGGATGGCTTCATCCCCAAGCTGAGCGGCGGAGACGCCGTGTATCTCGCGGTCGGGATCATCGGCGCCACGGTGATGCCCCACATCATCTACCTGCACTCGGCCCTGACCAATGGGCGCGTGGCGGTGCGCGACGACGCCGAGCGCCGGCAGGTGCTGGGCTTCGAGCGAGTCGACGTGATCATCGCCCTCGGCGTCGCCGGCCTGATCAACCTGGCCATGATGGCCGTGTTCGCCAAGCTCTTTCACACCCCGGAGCTGTCGGGCCTTTCCTCGTTGCAGGCTGCGCACACGCAGATCGGCAACCTCGTCGGCGGCGGCGCCGCCCTGGCCTTCGCGGTGGCGCTGCTGGCCTCTGGCGCCTCGTCGTCGAGCGTGGGAACCTATGCCGGCCAGGTGGTGATGGCCGGCTTCATCGGCGTCAGGATCCGGATGTGGGTGCGCCGCGCGGTGACGATGATCCCGGCGCTGGTCGTCCTGGCCACGGGGGTCAACGCCACCGATGCGCTCGTGCTCAGCCAGGTGGTGCTGTCGTTCGGTATCCCGTTCGCCCTCGTGCCGCTCGTGCTGCTCACCAGCCGCCGCGACGTCATGGGCGCCCAGGTCAACACACGGCCCATGATCGTCGCCGCGATCGGCGTGGCCGTCCTCATCTCGGCGCTCAACCTGTTCGCGCTCTACCAGCAGATCCTCGGCTGACCCCGCGCGCTTCCGGCGGCGGGCGATCGATTGCCCACCCCTGGTGCGGATGCGTGGACTAGTACGCTTGGCCTCAGAGATGTCCCTCGCCGATACGTTCAACGCGATCATCGCGCCGCTGCCCGATGACTGGACCGATCTGGAGCTCGACCTGCGGATCTTCGACGAGACCCGCTACGTGGATGCGGCGATCGTGATGGTCACGTGTAACGCGCAGCCGTACTCCAAGCACGAGTGGCACTGGCGCCTGGTGGTGGCCCACCGCTTCGGCCACGCCGCCTCGGTTCCCGCCGTTCACCTCGCGCTGAAGCTGCTCGACCAGGGCGACATCGACGGGGAGATCGCCCTGCGCGAGGTCCGTACCGGGCGCGCCGAGGTGGTCCAGATGTGGGGCCGCACCGAGTCGGTGCGCCAGGAATTCAAGAAGATCCGCGCGCAGTAGCGACGGCTCGCCTGGGGGGGCGGCGGCAGTTCAGCGCTTCGGCGCGAACGCGGTGTCGAACGTGGCGGCCACGTCGGGCGGGGACTTGACGATCCCGAAGCGCGCCTCCCATGTCGACCAGCGCCGCAGCAGCCCCGGGTCCAGCACCCCGAAATGGCCCTCGGGCCCGCGAAAGGCGCTCCGCAAGCCCGCCAGCTCCGCCGAGTCGAGCCCGTGGTCCAGGCCCGGCACCTGTGACTCGAGCGCCCGCTGCGCCGCCGCCGGCTGGGCCAGCGCCAGGTCATAGCCGCGCACGAGCGCCCGGACGACCCTCCGCGCCAGCGCGGGGCTGGCCTTCAGGCTGCGGGCGGTGGCGCACACCACCAGCTCGGGATAGGACGGCGCGCCGTAGTTCTCGACGCGGAAGACGTGAAATCCGGGCCGCTGTCGGTTGAGCGTCACACCCTCGTCGTTCCAGAACGCCGTGGCGCCGACCACCTTGCCGGCCAGCAGATCGCTGACGGCGTTGAATCCGATGGTGATCGTCTTGACCCGCTTGGGCTGCCCGCCGGCCCCGGCGACGATCGAGTCGAGCACCGCCGCGTCCGAGGGAGCGCCGCTGACCCCGACCGTCCCGCCGATCAGCTTCCGCGGGCTGCTCACCCCGGGCGCCGCGATCACGGAGGCGAGCGGGCGCTCGACGATCGGCAGGATCCCGACGACGTTCTCGCCGCGCTCGCGAGCGATGGCGAGATCGTGGATGTCGAGGATGGCGAAGTTGACGCGCCCGGTCTCCAGCAGCCCGATCGAGTCAGTCGACGCCGACGGCGTGATGACGTGCAGGCGCACGCCGGCGGCCGTGTCGAAGTGGCGGGCCAGCGCGGTGTAGATACCGACGTGGACCGGGTTGGGCGTGAAGTCGAGCACCAGCGTGGCGCTGCGCGGTGAGCGGCCCGCGCCCCCCGACGATCCACCGCATCCGGCCGCCATCGCGGCGCCGGCGAGCAACGTGGCGAGGGTGACCAGCGGGCGCCGCACGATCGGCCAGCATAGGCGGCCCCCGAGTCGCGCAGACCCGGCCCCTAGAATCCGCAGCGGACATGCGTCGCCGCCGCGTCACGTTCAGCCGCAACCTCACGCTGTCGCTCAGCCGGACCTGCCGGTGCTACTGCAAGTACTGCGCGTTCGCGACGCATCAGCCGCACCTGCACGAGCCGGACGAGGTGCTCGGAATCCTCGACCGGGCCGTCTCGCGCCACCGCGCGAAGGAGCTCCTGGTGCTCACGGGCGAGCGGCCCGAGCACAACGCTGGTGTCGCGGCGAAGCTGGCCGACCTGGGCTTCGCCGACTTCACCGCCTACGTCGTCTGGGTCTGTGAGCAGGCGCTCGAGCGCGGCCTGCTGCCCCACACCAACCTCGGCGTCCTGGACGGCAAGGACCTGGCGCGCCTGCGCGGGGTCACCGCCTCGCAGGGGCTGATGCTGGAGTCCGTGGCCGAGCGGCTCATGGACACCGTCCACGCCGGCTCGCCGACCAAGCACCCGGCCATGCGGATGGGGACCATCGACGCCGCCGGCGAGCTGAAGATCCCGTTCACCAGCGGGATCCTCGTCGGGATCGGGGAGACCGAGGACGAGCGGATGGCGTCGCTGGCCGCCCTGGCCGAGCTGCACGAGCGCCATGGCCACCTCCAGGAGGTCATCCTCCAGAACTTCGTCCCGCACCAGAGCTACTACGGCCAGGAGCCCGCCGACATCGCCGAGGGCGCCGCGACCGAGTACTGGCGCACGGGCGTGGCCGACGGGCCGGTGCTCGATGCCCCGAAGTGGGCGTGTCCGGTGACCCTCGAGGACATGAAGCGGTTGATCGCCGAGACGCGCCGGCTGATGCCCGAGATCGGGATCCAGGTGCCGCCCAACCTGTCTGACTGGTGGCCGGAGCTGGTGGCCGCCGGGGCGACCGACCTGGGTGGGCTGAGCGCCAACGGCGATCACATCTCGCCCGAGCACCCGTTCCCGTCTCCGGCGCAGGTACGCAAGCGCCTCGCGCACGATGGTTACGCGCTGTCGGAGCGGTTGTGCGTCTACCCGGAGTACATCGACCCGGAGTGGGTGTCGCGACCGGTCATGGACGTGATCAAGACGCGCTACTGGTCGTTCATCCCGCGCCGCGGCAGCGGCCGGCGCACCGAGCTGAGCCTGGGCGACGACGTCGCCCCGCGCGCGGTGGAGAAGGCGCGCGACGGCACGCGCCTCAGCGCCGAGGAGCTCACCGCGCTGTTCGCCGAGCGCCGCCCCGAGGTCATCGAGGACATGCGCGACGCCGCGGACGAGCTGCGCCGCCGCCTCGCCGGTGACACCGTGACCTTCGTCGTCAACCGCAACATCAACGTGTCCAACGTGTGCATCGTGGGCTGCGCCTTCTGCGGCTTTGGCCAGTCCAAGCGCTCGCCCGACGCCTACGAGCACTCTCGCGCGCAGTTCGCCCAGCGCGTGCAGGAGGCGCTGGACGCGGGCGCGACCGAGCTGTGCATCCAGTCGGGCATCCACCCCGACTGGACCTTTGACGACTACCTGGGGTGGCTGCGCTTCGCGAAGGAGCTGGCGCCCGATATCCACCTGCATGCCTACTCGCCGATGGAGGTCGCACACATGTGCGACGTGAGCGGGCTCTCGGCGCGCGAGGTGTTTCACCGCCTGCGCGAGGCGGGGCTGGGCTCGACGCCCGGTACCGCCGCCGAGGTCCTGCACGACGGCGTGCGTGAGCGCATCTCGCCCAACAAGCTGCCGGTGGCGCGGTGGGTGGAGATCATCGAGGCCTCGCACGCCGAGGGCATCCGCTCCACGGTCACCGTGATGTTCGGGCACATCGAGGAACCCCACGAGCTCGCCGAGCACATGCGCGTGGTCCGCGAGCTGCAGGAGCGCACCGGCGGCTTCACGGAGTTCGTGCCGCTCTCGTTCATCCCGTTCCAGACGCTGCTGGGACGCGCCCACGGGGTTCAGGAGATCTCCCGGGAGGAGAACCTCAAGCACACCAGCGCATTTCGCCTCGCGCTGGGCGACACCGTGACCAACCTCCAGGCCTCATGGGTGAAGATGGGCCTGGACGCGGCCACCGAGGCTCTGCGGTGGGGCGTTAACGATCTGGGCGGCACGCTCATGGAGGAGTCGATCAGCCGCATGGCCGGCAGCTACCACGGCGTGCGCCTCGAGCCCGACGAGCTGATCGCCGCCGCCCATCGCGCCGGGCGCCCGGCCGCCGAGCGGACCACGTTGTATGAGATCCGGCGCCGCTTCGAGCCGGAACCGCTGGCCGCCTAGGCGGTGGGGCCGGCCATGAGCGTCGAGCGCCCGCCATCGCTGTTTGCCGGCGTCGAGCCGCTGGAGGTGTTCGTCGAGCTGCTGGCCGACCTCGACACCGACACGACCTCCACCGAGTTCTACGACCGCATCTGCGAGGCCATCTGCCGGCTGACGACGATGCGCCGGGCGGCGATCTTCATGGCCGATCTCGGGCGGCGCCGCGTCCAGGTGGTGGGGTCCTACGGCACCTCGTTCTCGCAGCTGGCCACGCTCCAGCCCTCGCCGACGCTCATCTCGGCGCCGATCGCTCGGCGCGCGCTGATCGAGGACGAGGTGGTGGTGGTCTCTGAGGGGATCGAGGACCAGCTGCCCTCCGAGTACGCGGAGCTGTTCGGCATCACCACGCTGGTATGCACCCCGTTGAGCGCGGCCGGCCGCGCCTACGGCGTCATCTGCGCCGATCGCGGCGGCGGACGCTTCGAGCTCACCGACGGGGAGCGCCACCTGCTGTGGACACTGGGCAAGACCGCGGCGCTGGTGGCCACAGCCCGTAACGCCACCCGCCAGCAGGAGCGCACGCGGCGGCTGGGCGAGCGCCTGGAGCTGGCGCGCGAGATCCACGAGCGGGTCATGCAGCGGCTGTTCGGGGTCTCCCTGGCCCTGAGCGCCGACAAGGCGCTTGACCGCGACGAGCGTGACCGCTGCCTGTCGGAGATGCAGGAGGCGCTGTCCGATCTGCGCTCCGCGCTGGAGCGGCCGCTGGCCCCGGTCCTGACCGACACCGGCACGACGCTGGCCGCCGAGGTGGCCCGGCTGGTCCAGACGCCCGGCCCGAGGGTGCACGTGACCTGGCCCGACGATGTGGGGGTCCCACCCGGGGTGGAGCCGCTGGCCCAGTCGGTGCTGGCCGAGGCGCTGCGCAACATCGCCAAGCACGCCGCCCCGTCGCTGGTGGAGGTGGTGGTCGCCGATGACGAGGACACCTTCAGCCTGGAGGTGCGCAACGACGGCGTGGCTCCCGGCGCTCGCGGCGCGGGGATGGGCCTGCGCCTGGCGGCGTTCGAGGCGCTTCAACATGGCGGGGTCGTGGACTTCGGCGCCCCCGAGGAGGGGACGTGGCGGGTCCGGCTGGTCGTCCCGCTGGTGGAGGCGCGGGTGTGAGCGCGTCGTCTCAGCAGCCGAACCGTGCGGCGGTCACCCGCAAGCTGAGGGTGCTGGTCGTCGACGACCACGACGTCGTGCACTGGGGCTTCCGGGTCCTGCTGGGAGAGCAACCCTGGGTCGAACGATGCCTGGCGGCACGCACCGGCGACGAGGCGCTGCGCCTGCTGCCGGCGCTGCGCCCGGATGTCGCGCTGGTGGACCTGTTCCTGGCGGGGGAGTCGGGCGCCGACGTGTGTGACTCCATCCGCAAGGCGTCTCCGCACACGCGCGTGCTGCTCATCTCCGGCGCCGGGCGGATGTCGCCCGCCGCGGCCCGCGCGGCCGGTGCCTCGGGATTCGTGTCCAAGGACTGGGACGCGCGCGAGGTGGCGCGCGCGGTGCGGAGGGTCGGGTGTGGGATGACGGTGTTCGAGCCCACCTCCCAGCAGCCGGCGCCCATGCTCTCAGAGCGTGAGCGCGAGGTCCTGGACCTCATCGCCGCCGGCTCGACCAATCGCGA
>JBAQGP010000538.1:0-11356 GCA_049287845.1 Solirubrobacteraceae bacterium
CGTCACCCCGCGCGCGGCCCCCGTTGCGTCCATCGCATCGGCGGCGTCGTCGAGAGGCCGATCCTAGGGCTCGACGAGGCCCTGGCGGATGGCGTACCGCGTGAGCTGGACGCGGTCGTGCATGCCCAGCTTCTCCAGGATGTTGGCCCGGTGGCGGTCGACCGTCTTCTCGCTGATGACGAGCGTGTCGGCGATCTGGCGGGTGCTGTAGCTCTCCGCGATGAGCTTGACCACCTCCTGCTCGCGCGGCGTGAGCGGATCGGGGCGGACGGGCTCGTTGTCGCGGGCCTGGCGCAGGAAGTCCCGGATGAGCGAGGTCATCGCCCCCGGATACAGAAATGACTCGCCGCGCATGGCGGCCCGGCACGCCTCCACCAGGTCGCGGTCGGCCACGGTCTTGAGCACGTACCCCGACGCGCCGGCCTTGAGCGCCTCGTAGAGATAGCGCTCGTTCTCATGCATGGAGATGATCAGGGAGCGCAGCTCGGGGCGCCGCTGGTGCAGCTCAGCGACCGCCTGCAGCCCGGTCATGCGCGGCATCGAGATGTCGATGATGGCCAGGTCGATGTGGTCGGCCATGGCCAGCTGAATCGTCTCGGCGCCATCGCCGGCCTCGGCGACGACCTCCAGATCGGGCTCGGCATCAAGGACCAGCTTCAGCCCGCGCCGGACGAGCGCGTGATCGTCGGCCAGCAGGATCCTCGTCTTCAGGGGGGTCATGCATGCGCCTCGGCAGCCACGCCTTCGACAAGCAGCGTGACGGCGCAGCCGACGCCGTCCTCGTTGGGCCCGATGTCCAGGGTCGCCCCGATGAGCGCGGCGCGCTCGCGCATGCCCCGGATCCCGGTCCCCGGCTCGCCCTCGGTGCCCAGCCCGCGCCCGCGGTCACAGACGCTGACCATCAGGCCACCGTCGCGTGAGCTCAGCCGCAGCTCGGCGTGGTCGGCGCCGGAATGGCGCGCGACGTTGGTGAGCGCCTCCTGGGCGACGCGGTAGACGACCAGCTCCTCCTCGCGTCCGAGCTCGGGCAGGCGCTCGTCGAGATGCTGGCTGACGCCGATCCCCGTCCGCTGGGCGAACCGCTCGCACAGCACCGCCAGGGCGCTCACCAGCCCCAGATCGTCGAGCGCCTCGGGCCGCAGCTCCAGGGCGATGCGCCGCACGTCCTCCAGGCTGGCGCGGACCGCCTCCTGGATGTCCTCGACGTCCCCGCGCAGCGGATCACCGAGCAGGCTGCGCACCCGCGCGAGGCCGAGCAGCACCGCCGTCAGCTCCTGCCCGACCTGGTCGTGCAGCTCCAGAGCAATGCGCAGCCGTTCGGACTCCTGCGCCTCCAGCACCCGGCCGGTCGCCTCACGGCGCTCGGTCTCCCGGCGGGCCAGCATCTCGTTGAAGGTGAGCGCCAGCTCACCCGCCTCGGAGCTGGCCGTGGCCCCGGGCATGCGGGCGCCGGGCCGGGTCAGGTCAACGCGCCGCGCCAGAGAGGTGAGGGTCTCCAGCGGACGGACGATCCGCCGCAGCACCACAAGGTTGACCAGCGCCACCAGCACCAGCGCCGCGGTCAGCACGAGTGCCTCATCCGCGGCGAATGAGGAGAACTTGCGCGGCTCCAGCACGACGAGGGTCACCGCCACCGCGGCCACCAGCACCAGCGCGTTGACCCCCGCGACCCGATAGACCAAGGGCACGTACCTCTTCCGGTGGTGGGGCTCGCTCACAACGCTCTCAGAATGCGCTCAACCCGTTCTCTCGAGCTTACGCAGCATCGACCACTGGCGGGTCTCGAGCTCGCCGATGTCGATGTGAAGCGTGAGTCCGATCTCGTCGCGGCTGACGCCCGCCAGGAGCAGGCCGAAGATCGCCTGCTCCAGGGAGTCAAAGCGCCGGCGCAGGCCGTCGGCCAGCGTGGGGGGCACCGGCGGCAGCCGGCTCATGCCCGTCGCCGCCCGCCGGATCGCCGTGTAGAGGTCTGAGCCCAGGGCCGATTTGCTCAGCAGCCCGTCGGCCTCGGCGACGACGCAGGCTGCGGCCAGCATGTAGTCCGAGAAGGCCGAGTAGATGAGCACCGCCGGCGGCCCGGCGAGCCGCTTGAGCTTGCGGCTCAGCCACAGCCCGGAGTGTCCCGGGAGCTGATAGTCGACGATGGCGACGTCGAGGGCCACGTGCTCGGCCACATCGATGGCCGCCTCGGCGCTGTCCAGGGCCCGGACGACCTCGAAGCCGGATTCGGACGCGAGCAGGCCGCGCAGCCCGGCCAGGATCGCCGGATGGTCGTCGACGACCATGCATCGGATGGGGGTCTGCGGGGTCTCGCGGATGCCGGTGCCGTCGTGGCTGATCACCGGCTGCTGCGCGGAGGCTGTCATCGTGGTCCTTCCTGTGGTGTGATGGCCCGAAGGTTGCTGGCCCGCGCCCCCCTCCACAATGGGGGCGATCCCCCATCTGCCCCAGCCGGCTGAGGTAAGAAAGCGCTGCGAGGCGCAGCTAAGAGGGTGTGCGTCCCGGAAACACCTCTTCGAACTCCGCCGGCGACTCCGCCGGGGACTCCACGAGCGATCGCGAGCGCTGGGTACGGTGGCGCGAGGGCCGGCTGCGCAGTGCCGGATTCGGCCCCGAACTCGCCGGCGTGCTCGCCCATCAGGAGCACGTCGACCTGCACGAGCTGCTCAAGCTCGTCGACCGCGGATGTCCCCCGCATCTGGCCGCGCGGATCCTGGCGCCGCTCGACCGCGCGCTCGCGGAGCCGGAGAGGGAGGGCTCGGGTGCCTGGTAGCGTGCCCGCGGTGCACCGCGTCACCGTGCCGGCATCGCTTGACCGGGAGGCGGACGCTCGCGCCTGGCTGGGGGCCCTGCGGGCGAGCGGTGCAGAACGGGACGAGGCGACGCGCCGCCTCCACGAGCTGCTGTTGCGCGCGGCGCGCTACGAGTTGGGACGGCGCCGCGGGATGCTCGCGGGCGCAAGCCACGAGTCCGTCGACGACCTGGCCATGCAGAGCGCCGATGACGCGCTCGCTGCAATATTGGGCAAACTCGACGACTACCGCTTCGAGAGCCGCTTCACCACCTGGGCGTACAAGTTCGCGATCCTCGAGGCGGCGGTCCGGACGCGGCGCCGCGCGTGGCAGGAGCGTGAGCTGCCCATCGATCCCGACGCCTGGACCACCCTGCCCGCCCGGACGCTGGACCCGGCGGAGGATCTCGAGCTCCGCGACCGGCTGCGCACGATCATCGAAGCGGTCCGGACCGAGCTTTCGCCCCACCAGCGGGAGGTGCTCGGTGCGCTCGTGCTGGCCGAGGTCCCGATCGACGTGCTCGCCGAGCGGCTGGGCACCACCCGCGGGGCGCTGTACAAGACGCTGCACGACGCGCGGCGCAAGCTGCGGACCGCCGTCGGAGACGTCTCATGACCGAGCGACGCCGCAGGCACGAGCGCCTCGTCGACGGTCTGCTCGGCCCCTCGGGGGCTGAGCTCACCTGCGAGGAATGTTTTGATCTGCTCGACGTCTATGTCGACAGTGAGCTTGCCGGTGAGCATGCCGATCGTCGCGTGCCCGGAATGCGCGAGCACCTGGCCGGCTGCCCCGCGTGCGCCGAGGAGCACGAGAGCCTGCGAGACCTGCTGACGACACTGGAGTGAGCACTCGCCGTCTACAAGCAGTCGCGGGCGACGCCCGCCGCGTCGATCTGGCCGCCGCCGAGCGCGCCGCTCGTGAGCTGCTGGTCGCGCTCGGGGCGGACCTCGACAGCGCCGGGCTCCGTGAGACGCCCCGCCGTGTGGCTGCCGCCTACGCGGAGCTGCTCACGCCCGAGCCGTTCAACCTGACCACCTTCCCCAACGACGAGGGCTACGACGAGCTCGTGCTGGTGCGTGATATCCCATTCCAATCGCTGTGCATGCACCACCTGCTGCCGTTTCACGGCGTGGCTCACGTCGCGTACCTGCCGGCCGAGCGCATCATCGGACTCTCCAAGCTGGCCCGCGTCGTGGAGCACTACTCGCGTGATCTGCAGGTTCAGGAGCGCCTGACCAAGCAGGTGGCCGCCTGCATCTCAGACGAGCTGCAGCCCAAGGGCGTCGGCGTGGTCCTGGAGGCCGAGCATTTGTGCATGTCGATGCGCGGCGTGCAGAAAGCGGGCGCCCGGACCGTGACCTCGGCGTTGCACGGGCTGGTGCGCGATGACCCTCGCACCCGCGAGGAATTCCTCAGCCTGACCGGAGGTAGGACATGAGCAAGAAGACATTCGTGATCGTGGGCGCCAGCCTGGCCGGCGCCAAGGCGGCGGCGGAGCTGCGTGAGCGCGGCTTCGACGGCCGTATCGTCCTGGTCGGCGCCGAGACCGAGCGGCCGTACGAGCGCCCCCCGCTCACCAAGGACTACCTCCAGGGCAGGTCAGAGCGCGGCAAGACCTACGTCCACGATGAGGCCTTCTACGGCCAGCAGGACATCGAGCTCCGCGTGGCCGCGGTGGCGGAGTCGATTGACCCGCACCGGACAACGGTCACGCTGGCCGGTGGAGACCAGCTCGCCTACGACAGCCTGCTGCTGACCACCGGAGCGGAGCCGCGCACGATCTCGGTCGCGGGCGCCGACCTCGAGGGCGTGTACTACCTGCGCACCCTCGCCGACTGCGACGCGCTGCGCGAGCGCCTGGGCTCCGGCAGCGGCCGAGCGGCCGTGGTGGGCGCCGGTTGGATCGGTTCCGAGTTTGCGGCATCCGCGCGCCAGGCCGGACTCGAGGTGACTGTGATCGATCCGCTGGCGCTGCCCAACGAGCGGATCTTCGGCGCCGAGATCGGCGGGTTCTATCGCGACGTCCATGTTCACCATGGCGTGGAGATGGTCCTGGGCGACGGCGTTGAGGCGCTGGAGGGCGATGGCGCCGTCAGTGCGGTGCGGACCGCCAGCGGCCGGCGCATCGAGTGCGATTTCGCCGTCATCGGCATCGGAGTCGTCCCGCGCGTCACCCTCGCCGAGGCCGCGGGCCTGACCGTGCAGAACGGCATCCAGGTCGACGCCGCGTTGAGGACCTCCGCGCCGAACGTCTTCGCGGCCGGCGATGTCGCCAACGCCTGGCACCCGTTCTATGACCGCCACATCCGTGTGGAGCACTGGGCCAATGCGCTCAACCAGGGGCCCGCGGCCGCGCGGTCGATGCTCGGAGACGGCGTGAGCTATGACCGGATCCCGTACTTCTTCTCTGACCAATACGACGTGGGCATGGAGTACTCGGGGTACGCCACCGAATGGGACGAGGTGGTGCTCCGCGGCGACCGTGAGGGCGGCGAGTTCGTCGCCTTCTGGCTGGCCGGCGGCCGAGTGGTCGGCGGGATGAACGTCAACGTCTGGGATGTCAACGAGCACGTTCAGGCGCTCATCCGCTCTGGGCAGCAGGTCGACGCCGGGGCGCTACGCGACCGTGACACGCCGCTCGAGTCGCTGGTCGCCCAGCCGGCGGGCTGAAACCGCCCGCCGTCCTACAGACGGGCGCCCCGGACGGCCTTGAGCCAGTGAAACGGCAGCCAGGCCAGCCGGCCCTCGCGCACGCCGACGGCCACCGCCTCTTCGAACGAGCCCTCCCGCCACTGGTCGGCATGGGCGAGGCTGGCCAGCCGCTCGCTGGACATCGGTCCCAGCTCTCGGAGGCTGCGCTCCAGCTTGCGGATCTCAGCCGCGACCGTGGCGTCGTGGCGCTCGCGGTCTCGCGCGCTCTGGATTCCGCGGTGCGCGGGGTCCTTCATCGCTTCGCGGGAGTGTCAGAGCTGTGCAGAAGTGACGGCAGCCCGTCGTGGAGGCGTGCCGGCAGCTGCAGATGGCGCAGCGGCAGCGGTGCGCGCACCAGCGGCGCGACGCGGCCTCGTGCGTGACAGCGCGGGCAGTAGCCACGCTCGGTGAGCGGGTTGCGGCTGCGGATGGACAGGCCACATTCGCGGCAGTTCAGGTACGGCACGTCAGCGTCGTCGCATCCGGGTCTGACGCGCATCTGTGGGGTCGTACAGAGGGTTCTCCACGGTGCCGGCGGACCGGCCGCGGGTGGGGTCGTAGAGCGGGTTCTCCACCGTGCCGGCGGACCGCCCCCGCGTGGGGTCGTACAGCTGGTTCTCGGGTGTGCCGGCCGAGCGGCCGCGGGTGATGTCGTTCTGTTCCACGTGCATACTCCTTGTCAAGGCTTGTACAAGGCATAGCTGATCCCGGCGCGCTCACCTGCAGCGCTCGTCATCCGGCGAACCGGCCGTGTTCGCCAGCGGACACCCGGCTGGCGCCAGGGGTAGGTTTGAGTGGTGAGCACCCAACTCGATCCCCGTCACATGGTCCCCCTGCTCGACGCGGACCCCGATCTCGGCGACGGGGTGCCGCCCGCCGAGTTCGAGCTGGCGCGCGGTCGTGCCGTCGCGGCGGTGATGGACCTCGAGCCGCCCGGCTGGGATACCGCGGGGATCGTGGCCCGCGCTGAGCCGGGCTGGCTGGGCCTGTTCGTACTCGACGGGCTGCTGCTCCGGCGCGTCGAGGTGGGCAAGCGGTCGGCCTGCGAGCTGTTCGGGCCGACGGACCTCATCCGGCCGTGGGATACCGACGGCGAGTACGACCCGCTCCCGATCTCGGTCAGCTGGCTGGTGCTCAAGCGCACGCGTATGGCGGTACTCGACACCGGCTTCGCGCTGCGGATCGCCCGCTGGCCGACGATCACCAGCCGGATCGTCAGTCGCGTGGCCCAGCGGGCGCGCTACCTGACACTGACCCAGGCGGTCACCCATCTGCCCCGGGCCTACGTCCGGCTGCTCATCCTCTTCTGGCTGCTGGCCGAGCGCTGGGGCAGGGTCAGCCCCGAGGGCGTGTACGTCACTCTCCCGCTCACCCATGAGGTACTGGCGATGCTCATCGGCGCGCACCGCCCGACGGTGACGATCGCCCTGCAGCGTCTCACCCGCGCCGGCTTCCTCATCCGCGAGCGCTCAGACCGCTGGCTGCTCACCAACAGCGCCATCGAGACGCTGGAGCATCCCGAGAGCATGGCGCTGGTCGTCGACGAGGGTCCGTTGTACGGCGACGAACACCCGGATCCCTCTTCGTGAACCGGGCAGGCCCTCGGTGGGTACCTTCGTGGTCGTGATGTTGTCCCAGGATCTCGACAGCGCCCTGATCGACTACCTGAGTGACGCCCATGCCCTCGAGCAGATGGGCCTTCGCGTGCTCGAGGAGGGTTGTCGCCTGGAGCCCGACGAGACGACGGCCGACATCTACCGCGCCCACCATCAGCAGACCCGTGGCCACCTGCGCCTCATCGACGAACGATTGAGCGCGCATCACGTCTCACCCCCGGTGCCGAGCGAGACCGCCGTGCGCGTGGCCGCGCTGCAGATCGCCTTCGTCCCGGGTGCGGCCTGCACCCCGGCGGAGCTGGCGATCAGCGCCTACACCCTGGAGAACCTCGAGATCGGCGTCTACCACGCGCTGAGGGGCCTCGCCCGCCGCCTTCACGACCATGAGACCGAGGTCGTCGCGCAGCAGATCCTCGAGCAGGAGGAGGATGCCGCCGAGTTGGTGGCGAGCCGGATCGACCGGGCGCTGCCGGCTTAGACCGCGGGTCGGGGACAGACGTCTGCTCGGGGCACGGAGTAAACGGGTCGTGGCGGATTTTGCAGCTATTTCCTTCAAGATCCGCCACCGGTCCGCCCCGCCGCCGGGGCACGCGAACCCTGCTCCTCGAAAGCCGTCGTTGACGTGCGCCGGCGCCGCGCGCCACGTCACACGGCAGCGCGGGCCTCGTCAGGCCTGATCGGCGTCGGCTGCGGCGCGCACGTAGTGGATCAGCGCGCGATCCTTCGACGCGCGCCGCTCGACGAGATCGCCGGTACAGGCGCACATGTCCAGCAGCGCCCGATCGTCGGAGAGCTCTACCACGCGCCAGGTGGCGCCGAAGAGCTCCCAGCGTTCAAGGTCGGCCAGGGTCAGCGAGGTGTCGGCCATCGGCCCTGACAGCGTAACCCTCGCGCTGTGCAGAGCGGCTAATGCGAGCGCCGGCGGTGCCGGTGAAACTCGATATCGGCGAACGACCCCTGACGCTGCCGGTCAGGGGCGCCGGCAAAGCCGCCGGCAGCCTGCCAGCGACGGCGCGGAGGACCCGCGTACTTGCCAAATGGAGCCGACGGCGCAACCGGGCCGGCGAAGCCGCCGACTCGCTCCTGGCGGACGTCGTGGTAGAGGGGATCTGCGGTACTGGGCATGGTCATGCCTCCTTCGGGAAATCGTGCCACGATATCGTAGCACGATATGTCAGACGCGCGTGCGCCGTGGGGGCCGCGGAACGGTGAGCCGGCGCAGCTGGAGCACGCGCTCGCGCTCGCGCTCGTAGAGCAGGTCGCGCAGACGACCCTGGAGCAGGTCCTCGACGGTGATGAGGCCGACGATCTGGGTGGGGTCGGCGCGCGACACGACCACCGCCGTCGTCACGTGCTCGGAGGCAAAGCGCCGGGCGAGATGGCGCAGCGTCTCGTCGGGGAACGCCGTGAGCGCGGGGGGCAGGGCCACGTCGCCGGCGAGCATCCCGCCGCGGCCGTCGAGGTCGATGAGCTGGCGTCGCGGGATCACGCCGAGCAGCCCGGCCGGCTCCTCCATGACCGGGTAGAGCCACTGACGGCGCACGTCGGCCCGGGCGCTGAGCTCGGCCAGGGACTCCTGGCCGTGGGCGATGATCGGTGTCGTGTGCATGACCTCGTCGACGAGCAGGACCTCGAGCGGATCGACGGCGTACTCGCGCGACAGATGCAGACCGCGCCGCGCCACCTTCTCGGTGAGCACCGAGCGCTTGAGCAGGAGCGCGGAGACCAGGTAGGCGGCGGTGGCGGCGATGAGCAGCGCCATCAGCAGCGGCCAGGCATGGGTGAGCTCCAGCGGGAAGACGATGCCCGTGAGCGGGGAGCGCATCACCCCGCCCACCACCGCCGACAGACCGATGAGCGCCCAGAAGCCCGGCGTCACCGACGGCAGGACGTGGGCCTCGAGCGCGCCGAGCGCGGCGCCGATCATGAACACCGGCGCGAGCACCCCGCCCGAGGTGCCCGAGCCCAGCGACAGGCCCCAGATCAGCGTCTTGACCACGAGGATGCCGATGATGAGGGACATGCCGGCGCGGCCGGTGAGGAGCTGGTCGATCACGTCGTAGCCGACGCCGAGCGCCCGCGGCTGGATGAGGCCGCCGATCCCGATGATGAGGCCGCCGATCGCCGGCCACCACATCCAGTGCAACGGCAGGCGGGAGAACGCGTCCTCGGACGCGTAGACCAGGCCCGTCGCCGCGATCGCCAGCAGCCCGCCCACCGCACCTGCCGGGACGCAGAGCAGCTCGTCGCCGGCGGTGAGGTGCAGATGCGACAGCGTCATGGCAAACAGCGCCCCGTGGCCGATGAGCAGCCCGCGCAGAAGCGTGCTGGTGACGACCGACGCCACCACCGGCACCAGGCTGCGCGGTCGCCACTCGAACAGCAGCAGCTCCACCGCGAGCAGCACCGAGGCCAGCGGCGCGTTGAAGGTGGCGGCCATTCCCGCGGCGGCGCCCGCGACCAGCAGCGTCTTGCGCTCGTCGGCGGACATGTGCAACGTCTGGGCCACGATTGAGCCGACGGCGCCGCCGGTCATGATGATCGGGCCCTCGGCGCCGAACGGGCCGCCGCTGCCGATGCTGATCGCGGCCGAGATGGGCTTGAGCACGGCAACGCGGGGATCGACGCGGCTGCCCCGGATGAGGATCGCCTCGATCGCCTCGGGCATGCCGTGGCCGCGGATCTTCTCCGAACCGAACCGCGCCATCAATCCGATGATGAGCCCGCCGACGACCGGCGCCAGCAGGATGAGCAGCGGCTGGTGATGCCCGGCCCCCGGGGCGACCAGCCGCGTCTCGAAGCGCTGGTAGAAGACGAGGTTGGTGACGAGGCCGATCAGGCGCAGCAGCGCCAGGGCCGCGACCGCTCCGGCGGCCCCGATGGGGACCGCGCACGCCGTGATCGTCAGCACGCGGCGGCTGAGTGTGAAGTCGCCGAGGTGGTCGACGCGCTCTCGGACCGGCAGGCTCAACGGGTCAGGCGCATCAACATCAGGTCTGCGGCTTCACTCTCGCTGAGCTCCCCGATCAGAGCCTGCATCGTGGGCGCCAGCTGCGCGAGCTCGCGCAGGTGCACCTCCGACAGGGCGCTCAGCGTGAGCGCACCGAACTCCGTCAGCTTGAGGTGCACGACGGACTGCGTGTCGGGATCTCGCTCGCGGCTGATCAGCCCCGCCTCCTGGGCGCGGTCGATCAATCCCACGGCGCTGTGATGGCGGATGATCAGCACCTCGGCGACCTCGCCCACCGTCGCTCCGCGCGGGTCGCGGGAGGAGCGGATGGTCAGCAGCAACTGGTGCTGAGTGGGGGTGATGCCGGCCGCCCGGGCCTGTTGCTCGCTCCAGTGCAGGAAGCGGCGCAACCCGTAGCGGAACTCCGCCAGACGCTCGTAGTCGGCGTCGGTCAGCTTGGTCTTGGAGCGGGCCATGTCGCACCACGATATCGTGCCACGACCGGCGCCGGCCGGAACCTCAGGCCGGGACCGCCTCGTCGGCGGTCGCCAGCCACGGGTAGCGGGCGGTGTCCTTCCCGGCGTAGTCGGGGTCCAGGTAGATGAAGCAGCGCTGGATCTGCCAGTCGCGGATCTCGAACACGTCGCACCACCGGCCCGCGCCCCACTCGGGGATGCCGGTGCGCCAGGGACCGTCCTGGTGCTCGCCATAGCTCGTGCCCTCGCACACCACGGTGTCCGAGCCCGAGAAGATCCAGTTGAAGCTGGCGTAGTCGTGGCGGATCGCCTTGAGTGTCGCCCCGACGTCGCCGAACATCTTGCCGATCTCGTCGCGCCCGTTGGCGATCCCCCACTTGGGGAACATCACCTGCGCGTCGACCGCGAAGAGCTCGAGGATGCTGTCGCCGCTGGAGGTGACGCCGCCGTTGTCAAATGCCTTGAGGTACTCCACGGCAACGGACTTGCGCTGCTCGTCGGTCATCGTCTGACGCGTCAGGGTCATGGAGATGCTCCTTTGAGTGTGTGGTGATGTGACCGCCGGTTGTTCACGTCGCGCTGTCGGCCGGAGCACCGGCGATGCCCCGCCGATGCGCCAGCGCTGCCGCCTCCACTCGGGTCGAGACGCCCAGCTTGGAAAGGATGTTGGAGACGTGGACGCTGGCGGTCTTGCGTGAGATGAACAGCGCCTCGGCGATCTGGCTGTTGGAGCGCCCGTCGGCGACCAGCCGCAGCACCTCTCGCTCGCGCGCGGTGAGCCCGAGCCGCTCGAGCTCGCCCGGCTCCGCGACGGGCGCGACGGGCCCGGCC
>JBAQGP010000539.1:0-12291 GCA_049287845.1 Solirubrobacteraceae bacterium
AGCGCCAGCAGCGTTCGACGTGAGGACACCCCGAGCTTGCGATAGATGCTACGGGCGTGGGAGCGGACGGTCTCCACGCCGATGCCCAGAGCAAGCGCAATCTGTGCGTTGGAGCTGTTCTGTCGCAGGAGCGTCAGCACATCGCCCTCACGCGCGGTCAGCAGAGGCTCGGTAGCTCTCACCTCCGCGCGGAGCGGGAGGGCCTGGAGCTGGAGCCCGCGCGACGCAAGGTGGATGGCGTGGCGCAGGTCGCGCGCCTGAGTGTCGGTGGCGAGACATGCGCTGGCGCCGAACGCGAGCAGCTGTGCCGAGTCAACGCTGGAGAGACCGTGCCCGAGCAGCACCACGCACGTGTCGGGGTGCTCGAGCCTCATCTCGCGGACCTGAACGTAATCGCGCAGAGTGCCGACATCGAGAATCAGGACCCGCGGGCTGTCCACGCGCAGCACGCTCTCAAGGCGCGCAGGCGAGAGGTCGCGCGCGATGACCGAAATGCTCGGGTCGGATTCGAGAGCCGCTTGCAGACCCAGCGCAAGCAGGTCATCGAAGCGGGAGATGGCGATCGTGATGGGGGAGTGTGCGCGCATGATGGACATGACGCCAACCCGCGCGCCTCGGCGTTGTATCGGCACGTCCGGTGCCCAGGGTGAGCAACGGCTCACCCGACGGGACGTAATGCCTCCCCCCAAGTTCCCCCCGCGGGCTCCCCCCGACTCACCCCCGCCGGATGATGACCGCGAGCACGGTTCTCCGCACACTTTGGGGCATGCCCAAAGCCCGCCTGCTCGCCGCCGCCGCCGCCGCCGCCGCCATCATCCTGACCGCTCTTCCGGCGATCGCCGCCGCAACGGCGCCGGCACCATCGCCGGTCGCACTGGCCCTCTCGATCGCCGGCCGTTACTGGGGCGCGACGCCCTGCAACGGCCAGATCAAGGTCCTCGTCTCGCAGCCGGTGCCCGCTCTGCTCCCGCACGACAGCGATGCCTGGGTCACCTTCGCGTCCTCGCTGGGGGCCAACAACCTGGCTGCGCCCGCCGCGAGCTACACGAGCTGCACGATCGCGCTTGGGCGGGACCGCTGGCCGACAACCGCAACCATGCGGCAGGACTGGGACATGCTGTGCATGACGATCACCCATGAGGTCGGCCATCTCCTTGGACACTCCCACACCACCACGCCGGGGAACGTGATGAACCCCGTGTTCACGAACTACAGCGACGAGCCGCAGCTCTGTCGAACCAATCGACCGTACGGGTCCGGGTCGCGCGCCTAGCTCCCGGTCGGCGCGTGGACTACCGCTCGCTTCCCTGGTCCTCGATCCACCCGTCCAGTCGCTTCCACCAGTCATAGATCCAGGCGACCTGTTCGTCAGGATCGGCTGGTCGCTCGGCGGCCGGCGAGAGCCACATTCGCGTGTGAAAGGTCTTCCCGAGCGGCGGCTCGTGCCAGATCTCGATCGGAAATGCGGCGAGGCCCAGCCCCGAGTGGGCGGCGAAGATGACATCCGCCTCCGGGTTGCCGCGCAGAGCGGCGAGCGCTCCACTGGGCCGAGGCGGAAGCACATGTGACATGCGCTGCGCTCGTGCTGCCTCTCTTCGTCGGCCAACGCGCCACAGCTTGCGGATCGCTCGACGGCGGCGCTCCGGCGTGAAGTTGCCGCCTTCGGGGAACAGCACGAGAACGCCTCGATCTCCGAGCTCTGCCGCGACCTCCTCGATGCGGGCTTCGCACTCCTCCCTCCGCGACGTGTCGAGGACCGCGTGGGGAAGCCGGTGCGCGATCAGATCGACACACGGATCAAACGCCACGCTCTGCTTGAACACCACGCTCGGAAGACGATCAAAACGAGTGAGCAGACGATCCATCACCAGAACCGTGTCTCCCGGACCGGCATGGCGGCAGAAGAACAACAGAGGCCTGTCGGACGCGAGAGCGCGGCTGGCGTCGGTGGACTCCTCTTCCGGCACTTGGATGTCGAACAATTCGACGCAGCGTCGTGCGAAGCCGTGGACGAACCAACGCAGAAGCCGGTAGTGCAACCGCTGGAAGCGTGGCGTGCCCATCAGCAGCCCGCCGCCACTGGCGAGCCACAGCATGGCGCAGGCGATCAGGGTCGATAACTCCAACGCGCAGTAGGTGACCACCAGCCGCGCGAAGATCAGTGTCTGCGGACGGCGCGTCAGGGCCGACACCACAGCGGCGAGGGCGAGCAGGAGCGGCGAGAGTGCGAGGCAGAGAACTGACATCACCAGCCACACCGTCACCGTGAGGGGACGCCGAACGACCGCCGGTGGCATCACAGCTCCCGCAGGTAGCTCAGCGAAGCTTGATAAGAGGAGTCGATCTGCTGGGCGACGCCACGAGCGATACGCCTGACGCGAAGCTGTCCCGCGAGATCGTTATAGGCGGGAGCCGCAGAGCCGCCCGTCGGAAGGATGTGGAGCCGGACCCCGTCGGGGAGCGAAGCCAGATCACTGGCAAAGCGATGGCGCCGCGCAACTTCAAAGGCCACCAATCCGACCTCCCACGGCCAGCGGGGAGGGTGAAGCGGCCTCTCCAGGCGACCGACCTGCAGCACATAGATCGTCTTCGCGCCGAGAGCCACCGCCCGGGCCACGGGAATGGAGTTGACGATCCCACCGTCGATGAAGTGCTCGTCGCCGATGCGAACCGGCGGCAGGATCCCCGGCACCGCGCACGAGGCGAGAACGGCATCGGTGAGAACCCCATCGGTGAACCAATGTTCCGCGGCGCGTTCAATGGACGCCGCGACGCACTGGAACGGAATCGCGAGCTCCTCCAGGCGCTGAACGCGCAACGCATCAGCAAGGCGTTGGCCGACTTCCTCGAGCGACTGCAGATGCGTACCGGTCCGAGCGAGCGTGGTCACCCGGCGCAGGAGAGCCCCGGCCGACACCCCCGCGAGGTTCGAATCGCCCCAGAGCCGGCCGAGACGCTCGACACCCTCGACACTCGGGTCCGCAGCGAACATCGCCCCATTGACCGCGCCGATCGACGTGCCCAGCACGACATGCGGTGTGATCGACTCCTCGGCGAGCGCGCGCAACATGCCGACCTCGTGTGCTCCTAGGACACCGCCTCCCCCGAGCACAAAGGCGACCTCAAAAGGACCCCGGTCATCTCTCACATCAGCGTCCCACCCGGCGCAGCGTCCACCACTCAGGGGGCGGCGGCCGGCATGGGTCCAATCTCGGCAAAGGGGCGGACGAATCGTCGATGGCGCTAGTCACGATAGGAGGTATCCGCAAGCCGGCGTTCCGGATCTCGTCCCCGCCGGCGGACAGCTATGTGCTGTCAGAGCATCCATGCTCGTCTGGCTCCGGGCGGCAGCGGCGAGGCAGGCGAACGGTGATGTCGAGGCCTCCGGTGGAGACAGCGGTGGCCTCCACGGTCCCATCGTGGACGGTGGCGATCGACGACACCAGGGCAAGGCCGAGGCCGAAACCATCCTGGCGGGTGCGGTCGTCGAGACGGGTGAACGGCATGAACAGCCGATCCACCTGCTCGGGTGGGATCACCCGGCCGGTGTTGACGACACGCAGCAGCGACGCACCGTTTTCGGTGGTGGTCGAGATCATGATGGTGCCGTCCCGGATGTTGTAGCGCTGGGCGTTGTCGACCAGATTGGCGACGAGCCGTTCGAGCAGCACCCCGTCGCCGGTCACGGGGGCGTCGTCGAGCGTGATGGTCGTCGTGATGCCGTTGGCTCCACGTCCCTCGAGTGCGTCCTCGGCGACGGCGGCGAGATCCAGCGGGTCGGCGAGAACGCGCGCCTGGTCGTTGCGCGCGAGCACGAGCAGCGCCTCGATGAGCCGCTCGGCGTGATCGACGGCCTCGCGGACGTCGGCGGCCATCGACACCAGTTCATCGCCTGTGGGCGCTGGCTTGGCGAGGACGACATCCATCGCGGTCCGCATGACAGTCAGTGGCGTGCGAAGCTCATGGCTCGCGTTGGCGATGAACTGCCGCTGGCTGGTGAATGCGCGGTCGAGCCGTTCAAGCATCGTGTCGAACGTGTCGGCGAGCTCACGCAGCTCGTCGCGCGGGCCCCCCAGAGCGATGCGCTGGGACAGGTTCTGCTCACTTGCCGCACGGGCAGCGGCGGTGAGCCGGTGCACCGGCCGCAGAATGCGTCCGGCGACGATCCAGCCCGCGAGCGCGGCCAGCAGAGTCACGCCGATCAGCCCCAGCAGCGAGTAGGCCAGCAGGTGGGTGAGTGTCGTGCTGCGCTGTGCGGCTACGCCGGCCTGGACGCCGTTGGCATACACCGCGGCGCACTTGATCACGACACGGGAGGCCAGGGCCCCGGCGGTCTGCGCCGCCTTGATGCACTGCGCGATCGTCTGCTGGCTCGCGGCCGGGATCCCGGTGGTCGTGGTGTCATGCAGGGAGTGCACGACGAGCAGGTACGTGACCGACACCAGCACGGCCCCGCCTACCGTGAACAGCGAGGTGTAGAGCAGCGTCAGCCGCGACCGCGCGCTGAGGTGCCTCCTCACAACCGGTAGCCGACGCCGACGACGGTCTCTATCAGGGGCGGGTCGCCGAGTTTGCGCCGCAACCGCCCGACGGTCACCGCGACCGTGTTGCTGAACGGGTCGGCGTGCGCGTCCCACACATGTTCGAGCAGCTCTTCGGCGCTGACCGCAGCGCCGTCGGCGCCGGCCAGTCGGTCCAGCACGCCGAACTCCTTGCGCGTCAGGGTCAGCGGGACACCGGCACGGCTGGCCCGGTGCTGGGCGCGATCGACCACCAGGTCACCCCGCTGCACCACCGCGGGCGAGCCAGGCCCGCGGCGCCCCAGGGCGCGGATGCGCGCCGTCAGCTCGTGAAAGGCGAACGGCTTGCCGAGGTAGTCGTCCGCGCCCAGCTCCAGCCCGTCGACGCGATCGTCGACGTCCGCGGCCGCGGTGAGCATCAGGATGCGGCAGGGCGAGCCCTCGCGCACCAGCCGGCGACAGACTCGGTCGCCGTGCATGGTCGGCAGGTCACGATCGAGCACGAGCACGTCGTAGTCGGTATTCGCGGTGCTCTGCAGGGCCGCCGCGCCGTCGTAAACCACGTCGACGGCGAACCCGGCGTCGCGCAGGCCCTCGCCGATCCGGTTGGCCAGCACAACGTGATCCTCCACCACCAAGACCCGCACCGGCACATTCTGTACCAGCGCGGATGACATCCGCATAACAACGTTCGCCTCGTGTCATGGCCTACGCGCTAGACCGGAGCGCATGATGAAGGGCCGCACCCGCGTCATCTGCCGGCCAGGGCGGGCACGTTCGCCCAGAACGCGAGCGGCAGCCGCAATCGCCGCCGCCACGGTGATCGCCGCATGCGGGTCCGGCTCGCCGGGCTCCTCCAGTCCCCGCAGCTCTGGGGACCAGACCAACCCGACTCAGGCCCAAGCCCAACGGGACGTGCTCAACTTCGCGCGCTGCATGCGCTCACACGGGATATCGAACTTCCCAGACGACCTCAATGTTCAGAACGTCCCCGGGCTCAACCCGTCCTCCCCCGCGTTCAAGACCTCCCGGACGGCCTGCCAGCATCTGCTGCCAGTAAAGACTGCTCCGTCAGCCGCGCCGTCCGCGCAGACAGACGCACAGCTGGTGCGGCTGTCGAACTGCCTACGTGCGCATGGGTACCCGAGCATGCCCGACCCGAGGCCCGACCCGCCGCCATCCCGGTCCTCCCAATATGGCGCCCTCTATGGAGATGGCGATTACTGGATCGGGATCCCCAAGGCCATCGACGCACACGGCGCCGCGTTCGTGCGGACGGCGAGAGCATGCCACGCCACCGGCGTCGGTTGATCGCCTGGCGCCAGGCGACATCCTGTCAGAAGCGCCCCGGCGCGGCTATGGCGCGGGGTGCTCGGGCGCGATCAGGACCGGGCGTTCTGTGTGCGCCGAAAGCTGGTGCGAGACGCTGCCGAGGATCGCGCTGGCGAACGCCCCCCGTCCGCGCTGCCCGCAGACGATCAATCGCGCGTCAATCTCTCGAGCGATCTCACCGATCGTCTTGGCCACCGACTCGTTCGCCTGCGCGACACGCGCAGACGCGCTGTAACCATGCCCGCGGGCGCCGGCCGCACCCTCCTCGGCGATCCGTTGCGCTGCGGCGACCTCCTCCTCATCGAGCTGGTCCTCGTTCGGAACGGCGGACAGCAACGACCCCCCTCGGGCCAGCTGCACCGCGATGGGCGTCCATACGGCCAGCACCACCGCCTCGGCGGGATGCATGAGGAGCTCGCCGGCACTCGAAACAGCGGCCTTCGATCCCTCAGAGCCGTCGTAGCAGAACAACACCGGTCTATCCATCGCTGCACCTCTTAGCTGGCGGCTGGCGGATCACCTCAAGCGAAACAAGCGAGTCCATCCTAGTGTTCCTGGTCGCGCGAGCCGGGCGCGCCGGTATAGGCGAAGATCGTCAGACCAGGGGTCGGTGAGAAGCGCGCCGGCGCCTGATCCCGACACCATCCAGGAGGACATCGTGCAGATCACCCGGAGCAGCATCGAAACCCAGAAGGGCCCGGCGGACTGGTTCACCGGTGACGTCTACATCGATAGCGTCGCCGCGCCGGCCGGCACCTCGACCTTCGCCGCGGCGAGCGTCCACTTCACGCCCGGCGCCCGCACCGCTTGGCACACCCATCCGCACGGCCAGACGATCTTCGTGACCGAAGGTGTTGGTCTCTGCCAGCGCGAAGGCGGCCCGCTCGAGGTCATTCGCCCCGGCGACCGCATCTTTTTCGAGCCCGGTGAGAACCACTGGCATGGCGCCGCCCCGGACCGGTTCATGGTCCACATCGCCATGCACCAGAACGACGAGAACGGCAACCCCGTCACCTGGGGTGAGCACGTCACCGAGGAGCAGTACAGGGCCGCATCTTGATGACGAAGCCGTCAGCCGGCCCAAGTAGGAGATAGGACGGAAGCGGACCGGTCCGGCCTATCCGCCTCGTCGAAGCATCGTCACCGCCAGCGTCATGGCCGCGATTAGTTTCGCCCGTGCTGAGCGTTTGCACGGACATGACGCTGACGGATCCAACGCGAGGGGCTGAGCAGGAACGCCGCCTCCTCGCGGCGGCACAGGCCGGTGATGAGCGCGCGTTCGGCTCCCTGGCCGGACGCCATCGCCCCGGACTCGAGCTGTACTGCCTGCTGATGCTTGGGTGCCCTCACAAAGCGCACGCTGTCGTGCACGAGGCGCTGTGGCGGGGTTGGTGCGGCCTCGAAGACGTCGCGCCATCCGCGTCCACACGGATCTGGCTCTACCGCCTCGCCACCGAGGTCTGCCTGGAGAATCTGGAGGGGACCGATGAGTTTCAGCGCCCGCCCCCGTTTGACTGTATGAATGACGATGACCGCTGATCTGCCTGTCACCCCTGAGGAGCGTTCTGTCCTGCGGGCCGCGCAGGCCGGTGACGAGCAGGCGTTCGGACGGCTGGTGGAGCCATACCGGCGGGCGCTCACAATCCACAGCTACCGGATGCTCGGCTCCCGGCATGATGCCGAGGACATCGTCCAGGAGACGCTCTTGCGTGCCTGGCGCCGGTTGGGGAGCTACGAGCCGCGGGCGCCGCTGGCGAGTTGGCTTTACCGGATCGCGACCAACGCATGCCTGGATGAGCTGCAACGCCGGCCGCGGCGCCCGCAACCGGTGGAGCCGTTTGTGGAAACGCAGGTCGGTGAGCTCGCCGCGCCGAGCTACGACCCGGCGGCGCGCTACGCGATGCGCGAGGGCCTCGAGCTCGGACTGCTGACGGCGATCCAGCAGCTCCCCGGGCGCCAGCGCGCGGTGCTGATCCTGCGCGACGTGCTCGGCTGGAGCGCGGCAGAAGTCGCCCAGACGCTGGAGACGAGCACCGCCGCAGTCACCAGCGCGCTGCAGCGTGCACGTCAAACGGTCGAGCAGACCATCCCCGAAGCGCCGCCGGCTCCGGCTCCGGCTGAGCGAGCGGAGCGTGAGCTTCTGTCTCGTTACGTCAAGGCGTTCGAGAACGACGACATCGACGAGCTCGTCGTGATCCTGCGCGAGGACGCGACCCTGCGGATGCCGCCTCAGGCGTCGGTGGTTGGGGCCGTCCGGATCGCACGGTTCTTCCGGCACACCGTGGGCGGAGGGGACCTCAGTCGGATCCGCCTGAACCCGATCCGGGCCAACGGCGGCCCGGCGGTGCGGATCCAGCTCGTGGCAGCGGATGGGCGGCTCGTTCCGCACGGCCTCTCGCTGCTTGAGATCCGGGGCGGACTGATCGCCGGGATCGACGCGTTTCCGCGCGCGCTGGAGTCGGTGCGGAGATCCGCGGCCGTCGATCAGGCCACCCACTCGCCGTAGCGCGCACTCCGCTCGCTTCCCCACTGTCCTCTGAAACCAGAAATCCCTGGAGGTCCGATGACGTCCGCATCACCACATTCCGGTCGCTGGGGCGCGTTCGCGCTCCTGGCGGTGTCGTACTTCATGACGATCATCGATCTGACGATCGTCAACGTGTCGTTGCCGACCATCGGCCGCGACCTGCACTTCTCGGTCACCAGCCTGCAATGGGTGGTGACCGCGTACGCGCTCAGCTTCGGCGGGCTGCTGCTGCTCGGCGGCCGCGCGGCGGATCTGCTCGGTCGTCGCCCGGTGATGCTGTTCGGTCTGGCGGTGTTCACCGCCGCATCCCTCGCCTGCGCGCTCGCCACCGGCGAGGGCTTCCTGATCGCCGGGCGAGCGGTCCAGGGCCTCGGGGCCGCGATCATGCTTCCCGCCGCGCTCTCGATCGTGATGCACATGTTCCCGGAGGGCGCCGAGCGCAATCGGGCGCTCGGGATCTGGGGCGGTCTCGGCGCCGGCGGCGCAACCGTCGGGCTGATCGCGGGAGGGCTGCTGACGCGCTACGCCGGCTGGCATTACATCTTCTACCTGAACGTCCCGATCGGGGCGGCGGCGCTGGCACTCGCGCCGGTGATCGTTCCTGACATCCGCACCGACAGGAGTGCGCGGCGATTCGATGCGCTCGGCGCCGTCACCGGGACCGGCGGCCTCGTGCTGCTGGTCGACGTGATCACCCAAGCACCGCGCTACGGCTGGGGGTCAACCAGAACGCTGGCGCTGCTCGCAGCGTCGCTCCTTCTGCTCGCGGTCTTCCTCCTGGTCGAGACCCGCACCAACGAGCCGTTGCTGCCGCTGTCGGTCTTCCGGCTGCGCACGCTCGCCGGCGCCAACATCGCCGGGCTGGGGCTCACCGGCAGCTTCTACGCGTTCATCTTCGTCGGCACGCTGTACATGCAGCAGGTGCTGCACTACAGCGCGCTGCAGACCGGTCTCGCGTGGCTGGCCGCCTCGCTGACGTCGATCGCGCTGGCCGGCGTCTCGCAGCTGCTGGTCACACGGACCGGTCCGAGGCTCGTGATGGCGGCCGGGATGACGCTGATCGGCGCGGGGATCCTGTGGGCCACCCGGATCCCGGTGCACGGGCACTTCGTGGCCGACCTGGCGGGACCGATGGTGGTCGCCGGAGCGGGCACGGCATTCGCGTTCATCCCGATCTCGATTGCGGCCCTCACCGGTATCGCCGGCCATCAGGCCGGCCTCGCCTCCGGGTTGCTCAACACCTCACAGCAGCTCGGCGGCGCGCTCGGCGTCGCGGTCGCGACCAGCATCGCCGCCGGCCACCCCCGAGCGCTGTTGAGCGGCGGCCACAACGCCACGTCCGCGCTCGCCGGCGGCTACCAGCGCGCGCTGTGGGCCCTGGGCGCCATCGCACTGCTCGCCCTCCCGGCGATCTTCGCGCTCGTCGGTCGCGATCAACGCGAGCCCGGGAGCGAGGCCGGCGTCGGAGATGCGTCGCCCGCACTTGCCGGCACACGGTGAGCGACCAGGACCCACACCCGTCAACACCACAAACACCAGGAGGACTCAGATGACGATCAATGGCAAGAGCGTGCGCGTCACTGAAGGTGACCCATCGACGACCGTCGTCGTCGGCGCCAGCCGCGGCCTGGGGCGCGGGATCGCAACCGCCTTGGCCGCGGCCGGGGCGCCCGTCGTCGCCGTGGCCCGCACCGCGGATGCGCTGTCAACGCTGGCGGACGAGACGGGCGGCATCGAGATCGAAGTCGCGGATGCGGGCGACGCCACCGTGGCCGCGACTGTCCTCGACCGCCACGACCCATCCACGGTCGTCGTGGTCGGCGGTGCCACGCCGGTCATGCGCCCGCTCCAGGACCAGACCTGGGAAACATTCTCGGTCAACTGGCACGCGGACGTCCGGATCGCGTTTCACTGGCTGCGCCAGACCCTGCGCAGGCCGCTACGGCCCGGCGGGCGCGTGATCGTCGTCAGCAGCGGCGCCGCCGTGGCCGGGTCGCCGCTCAGCGGCGGGTACGCCGGCGCAAAGGCGACTCAGCGATTCATCACAGCGTACGCCCAGGAGGAGGCGAACCGCGAAGGGCTGGGAGTCACGTTCACCGCCGTGCTGCCGCGGATGACCCCGGCCACAGATCTCGGCCACGCCGCGGTCGCGGCCTACGCCGCACGTAGTGGGCAATCGCAAGAGGACTATCTCCGGCGGTTCGGCGAGCCGCTGACCCCGAAGGGGGCCGGCGCCGCCGTGCTCGAACTCACACACAAGGATGCCGCAAGCGTCGCGCCCGCCTATCTCCTCACCGGCGCAGGCCTGCAGGAGCTCGGCTGAGCACAGGTCGCCCACGGCGGATCGGACGACGAACGCAGATCGATGGCTCCGATGGGCGCAGGTACTTTGGCGAGGACATGGCTATCGTTCAACGCGGTGCCGTTCTTCGGTCACAAGTCGCGTCGCGAGCGGGAGTGGGAGGAGGTCCGAGCCTCCGCCCAGGATGACCTCGTCGCGCTGGGCGATGACATCCGCGCCCTCGACGTGGACATCCAGATGCCGGGCGTCTCCGCGGAGGCCAAGCAGCGCTACGAGCAGGCGCTCCAGGCCTACCAGCGGGCCAGCGAGATCTTCGATCGGGCCAGGCGGCCCGAGGACCTCGCGCCCGTATCGGAGACCCTCGAGGAGGGCCGCTACGCGATGGCGTACGCCAAGTCCGTGCTCGAGGGCCGTGAGCCCCCCGAGCGGCGGGCGCCCTGCTTCTTCGATCCGCGTCACGGCCCCTCCACCGAGGACGTGGAGTGGGCGCCGCCCGGTGGCTCTGCGCGCCCGGTGCCGGCCTGTGCCGCCGACGCGGTGCGCATCAAGGAGGGCTTTGCGCCCCACGGCCGCCAGGTGACGGTGGACGGCCGCCAGACCGACTACTGGAACGCGCCCCGCCACTACGGCCCGTGGGCGGGTGGCTATTTCAACGGCTTCGGCGGCGGGGGGCTCCTCAACACCCTGCTGATGGGATCGGCGCTCGGCGCCGGGCTCGGGCTCGGCGGGGACCTCGTCGGCGGCCTCTTCGGTGGAGACGGAGATGGAGACGGAGACGGGGGTTGGGGAGACGGCGATGGCGGCGACGGCGATGGTGGAGACGGCGGTGGAGACTTCGGGGACGGCGGGGGTGACCTGTTCTAGCGGGCGCGACTGACCGCGCCGCGCGCCCCAGCCTTCAGGCCCAGATGGAGTCCTGCGGGTCCGGCTCGCGCGCGGCTGCGTCATTGGCCGCCCAGTAGCGGCTGAGCCTCCGGGCGTGGCGGTACGCGTGGGCGTGGAGGCCCTGCAGCAGGCGAACCTCGGCGTCGGAGAGCCCCGGGTGCCACAGATCCACGATCAGCACGATCCGGTCCGCGCCCGTGTGGTTCCAGGCCTCGTGGTCGTGGGAGTCGTCGAAGACCAGGCACCTGCCCTCGCGCCACCGCTCGGTCTGAGCGCCCACGCGGATCGCGCAGTCACCCTCCGGCACGGCGATCGCGAGGTGACAGCGCAGCCTGAGGTTGGTGGGCCCGCGGTGCGCGCTGATGTGCGTGCCTGGGCGCATCCGCGAGACATAGACGAGGCCGGCCATGGTCCTGACCGTGCGGTGGGCCTCGATCGCACGCGCGGTCACCGGACAGGCCGCGCAGACGTCGTCGTGGCGACGACCTCGCTCATAGAGGAAGACCACGTCCCAGTCCCCTGTGCGACCGATTCGCTCGCTCTCGCGGTGAAAACGCGTGCCGTCGAGCGCGAGCACCTCGGCCCGGATCTCGTGGAAGTGGGCCTCGAGGTCGGCGACCAGGGAAAACTCGCCCGGGTCGTGCCACGGGCGACTCGCCAGGTCCGGGTAGGTGCCCGATCCCGGCGCGCCCGGCCTGGCGAGGCTTTCGACGTAGCGCTCAAAT
>JBAQGP010000540.1:0-3247 GCA_049287845.1 Solirubrobacteraceae bacterium
TGGTCTCGCGAGACCACAACGCCCAGCGGATCGCCGGCGGTTACGGGGCGATGGTCGCCGACGACGAGGACAGCGGGCACAACGACGCCGCCGCCCGGGGCGTCGCCCGGGCCATCGAGGTCGGCGCCGACCGCGTGCTCCTCGTCCCCGGCGACACGCCGCTGCTCGACCCCGTCGAGCTCGACGACCTCCTCGCGCGCCAGGTGCGGCCACCCTCGGTGCTGATCGTGCCCGATCGCCACGGCACCGGTACCAACGCCCTGGTGCTGGCGCCGCCGGACGCGATGAAGTCCTCGTTCGGGCCCGGCAGCCGCGATCGCCACCATCGCCACGCGTCGGCTGCCGGCATCACGGCTCACACCGTTGAAGTCTCGTCTCTGGCGCTTGACCTCGACACCCCGGAGGACCTCCAGGCGGTCGAGACGACCTTGGGCGACACTCGCGGCGGCGCGGCGCACACCCGCGGCATGCTGCGACAGCTCGCGCGCAGCCGAGCCTGACCGCGGTCGCATGGGCGCCGTGATCACCGCCGTGGCGCTGGACGGCCTGCCCGAGATCCGCGCCGGCGACGACCCTGCCGGCCTCATCGCCGCCGCCATGCCGCCGGGCGCGCCGGCCGACTCAGACGTGCTCGTGGTGGCGCACAAGCTGATCTCCAAGGCGGAGGGCCGCACTCGCGCGCTCTCGCAGGTCACCGTGGGCGAGCGCGCGCGATCGCTGGCGGCGGAGCTGGACAAGGACCCCCGTCACGTGCAGGTGGTCCTCGACGAGACCCGCGAGGTCCGCCGGGCCACGCGCGGGATCCTCATCAGCGTGACCCACCACGGCTTCGTGTGCGCCAACGCCGGCGTCGACGCCTCCAACGCCCCCGACGACGACACCGTGATCCTGCTTCCGGTCGACCCCGACGACTCGGCGCGTCGGCTGCGCGCCGGCCTGCGGACACGCGTCGGAGCCGCGCCGGCGGTCCTGATCACCGATTCCTTCGGGCGCCCGTGGCGCAACGGCCAGACCGACGTGGCCATCGGGTGCGCCGGGCTCGCGCCCCTCGAGGACTGGCGCGGACGCCCCGACACGCGGGGCCGCGAGCTCAAGGCGACGTGGATCGCGGTCGCGGACGAGCTGGCAGCGGCCGCCGACCTCGCCCGGGCCAAGGACGGCATGCAGCCCGCGGTGCTCATCCGCGGCGCCGGACGGCATGTCACCGCCGACGACGGCCCGGGGATCCTTCCGCTGCTGCGCGACGCCGCCACAGATCTGTTTCGCTAGGCCCACCCGGGGGTTGAGCCACTGGTACCTTGGCGCCATGGGGTTTCGCCTGCTCAATGCCGAGGACGCGTTCTGGCGACCGTCGAACCAGATGGGCGTGATGAACACCGATCTGGCCAAGCAGCTCGAGGCGCCCCACCTGGGCGCGCGGCTGTGGCGCCTGTCCCCGGGCCAGGCCAGCACCCGTCACCGCCACCGTAACGAGCACGAGCTCTACGTCGTGCTGTCCGGGACCGGCCGGATCCGGGTCGACGGCGAGCTGCTGACGCTGACACCCCTCTCGGCGCTCGTCGTCGAGCCTCAGAGCCTGCGTCAGGTGTTCAACGACACCGACGCCGACGCGCTGTGGCTGGTGGCCGGGGCCCCACCGGAGGCCGCCAACACGCTGGAGATGACCCCGGAGCTGCTGGCCTGGATGTACCCCGAGGGGCCCAAGGCCCTCCCGCCCGAGCTCGAGGGCCGCGCCCCCGGTCCGCCCCCGGCCTGACCTCCGCCGTCAGACGGCGTCAACCGGCGTCAACCGGCGTCAACCGGCGCGCCGACAGCGTGAAAGCCACCGTCGACGTGGACGATCTCGCCGGTGATGCCCTGCGCGTAGTCAGACAGCAGCCAGCAGACGGCCCGCGCCACCGGCACCGGGTCGGACACGTCCCACCCCAGCGGGGCCTGCCGGCGCCACAGGTCGGCGAGCTGGTCGAAGCCGGGGATGCCCTGCGCGGCGACCGTCCCCAGCGGGCCGGCCGACACGAGGTTGACGCGGATGCCCTCGGGCCCGAGGTCGCGGGCCAGGTAGCGCGCCACCGACTCGAGCGCCGCCTTGGCCACGCCCATCCAGTCGTAGATCGGCCAGGCGACGGTGGCATCGAAGTCCATGCCCACCAGCGACCCCCCGCGCGACATCAGCGGCGCCAGCGCCGCGGCAAGCGCCTTGAGCGAATAGGCGCTGGTCTGGAACGCCTGCCCGGCGGACTCGGCCGGTGCGGTCATGAACTTGCCGCCGAGCGCGTCCTGGGGAGCGAACGCGATCGCGTGCAGGGCGCCGTCGATCCCGCCCCAGCGCTCGCGCAGCTCTTCAGTCAGCGCCTCGAGGTCCTCGGGCTTGTTGACGTCGAGCTCGAGCACGTCCGCCGGCTGAGGGAGGCGCTGGGCGGCGCGCTCGGTCATCCGCCGCACCCGTCCGAAGCTCGACAGGACGATCTCCGCGCCCTCCTTCTGCGCCTGTTCGGCCGCGTGGTAGGCGATGGAATCCTTGGTGATGACGCCGGTGATGAGAAGGCGCCTGCCCTCCAGGATCACGCCCGTTCACCGACCTCGCCGGCCGCGAAGGAATGCAGCGCCCAGGCCAGCCGGTCGCGGGTCTCGGCCGGCTCGATGATCTCGTCCACAAAGCCCTCGGTGGCGGCGGCCTCCGCGCGCAGGTGCTCCTCGGCGTAGGCGTCGGCCAGACGGTCGCGCTCGGCCTCGGGGTCATCGGCGGCGTGCAGCTCGCGCCGGTTGACCACGCCCACCGCCGCCCGCGCGCCCATGATCCCCAGCTCGGCATCGGGCCAGGCGAGCACCAGATCGGCGCCGAGGTCCCGGGAGTTCATGGTGATGTAGGCGCCTCCGTAGCACTTGCGCAGCACGACGGTGAGCTTGGGGACCCGCGCCGCAGCGAACGCTCGGACCAGCGAGGCGCCGTGGCGGATCACGCCGGCCTTCTCCTGCTTGGAGCCGGGCATGAACCCGGGCGTGTCCACGATGGCGATGAGCGGCACGCCGAAGGAGTTGCAGAAGTTCACGAACTGTGCCGCCTTCTCCGAGCCCTCGGCGTCGAGCACCCCGCCCAGGTAGCGGGGCTGGTTGGCGACGATGCCGACGGGCCGGCCGTCCAGACGCGCCAGCGCGGTGACCGTGTTGCGCGCCCAGCGCGGGCGGAGCTCCAGCAGGGAGCCCCGGTCGACGATCGCCCCCAGCGCATCGCGCACGTCGTAGGCGC
>JBAQGP010000541.1:0-3770 GCA_049287845.1 Solirubrobacteraceae bacterium
GCCGAGGACCGCCCGCACCGCGTCCTCCTCGCCGGGGCCGCGGTCTGCGACCATGGCCGCCAACTCCGAGACCGGCAGGTCATAGCGTCCGTCACATCCCGCCCAGGTCAGGCGCTCGCCGACACGGTCAAACGCCTCCGCGGTCAGGCGCGAGCGCTGGATGAAGAAGACGTGCAGGCCCTTGTCGCGCGACTCGGCGAACAGCAGGCATCGCGCCGGGTCACCGTCACGCCCGGCCCGGCCGGCCTCCTGGTAATAGCCCTCCAGCGAGCTGGGCACGGTGGCGTGACAGACGGTGCGCACGTCGGCCTTGTCGATACCCATCCCAAACGCGTTGGTGGCAACGATCACCGAGGCGCGGCCGCTCATGAACTGCTCCTGGGCGTCGCCGCGCTGCTCCGGACGCATGCCCGCGTGGTAGGCGACGACCCCGCCGTCCAACGCGCTGGCCAGCATCCCGGCCAGCTTCTCGGTCGCCGCGCGCGTACCGGCATACACGATCGCAGGACGCGCGCCGGGGTCAGACAGTGCGGCCACCAGACGCTGCTCCTTGTCGCGTGCGCCGCCACATCGCACGACCGCGAAGCTGAGGTTGGGACGATCAAAGCCAGTCCTGACGCGCACGGGGTCACGGAGCCGCAGCCGGGCCGCGATGTCGTCGGCCACGCGAGGCGTCGCGGTGGCGGTGAGCGCCATCACCGAGCGGGCGCCGATCCCCGCCGCGACATCGGCGAGGCGGAAGTAGTCCGGGCGGAAGTCGTGGCCCCACTCCGAGACACAATGCGCCTCGTCCACCACGAACAGCCCGACGTCGACCGACGTCAGTGTGCGCGCGAACGCGGGCGAGGCGAAGCGCTCCGGCGCCACGTAGAGCAGGCGGACCTCGCCGCGGCGCACGCGGGCCATCGCCTCGGCGTTGGCGTTGTGGCTGCGCTGCGAGTTGACCATCGTCACCCGTCCCGGCGCGACGCGATGCACGGCCCACGCCTGGTCACGCATGAGCGCCACCAGCGGCGAGACGACGATCGTGAGGTCTGAGCGCGTGAGCGCCGGGAGCTGGTAGCACAGGGACTTGCCCGAGCCGGTGGGCATGACGACGAGGGCATCGCGATCGCTCAGCGCGGCCTTCACCGCCTCGGTTTGACCGCGGCGGAAGTCCGAAAAGCCGAACAGGCGATGGAGAGCTGACCGCGCTGACTCAAACGCATCCATGAGGGCGGCCGACGATACCGCCGCCGCCGGGCGGACCGGGGCGGCCCTACACGCGGACGAGCGGGAGTTCGTGCTCCAGCGCGTACTTGCCGTTGGCGGCCTCGGTCCCGGCCAGCGGGTACTCGCCGCTGAAGCAGGCGTCGCAGTGCTCGGCGCGTGAGCCGCCGATGGCGTCATAGACGCCCTGCAGGGACAGGTAGTGCAGCGAGTCGGCGCCGAGTTCGGCGGAGATCTCGGCCACGGTGCGGCCGTGGGCGATCATCTCCTCGCGCGTGGACATGTCGATCCCGTAGTGGCACGGATGCTTGATCGGCGGCGCCGAGATGCGCAGGTGGACCTCGGCGGCGCCGGCGTCGCGCAGCATCCGCACGATCTGACGGTCGGTGGTCCCACGCACGATGGAGTCGTCGACGACGATCACGCGCTGGCCGGCCACGACCTCGGGCACCGGGTTGAACTTCATCCGCACGCCCTGGCGGCGCAGCTCCTGACCGGGCTGGATGAACGTCCGGGCGACGTAGCGGTTCTTGATGAAGCCGTCGTCCTGGGGCAGCCCCGACGCCCGCGCCAGCCCGCGGGCCGCGGCGTTGCCCGAGTCGGGCACCGGGATCACGACATCGGCCTCCACCGGCGCCTCGCGCCACAGGTTCTCGCCCATGCGGGCGCGGGCGACCTGGAGGACGGTGCCGCCCATGCGCGAGTCGGGGCGGGCGAAGTAGATGTACTCGAAGACGCAGAAGGCGCGCCGATCTGAGTGCACGACCTGGCGGGCGGTGAGGCCGGCGGCGCTGAGCGTCACCGCCTCGCCGGGGAGCACCTCCCGGATGAGTGTCGCCCCGATGAGGTCAAGCGCGCAGGACTCGCTGGCCACGCACCAGGCCGGCAGATCGTCTGACTCCGGCGGCGGGTCGATGCGGCCGATGGCCAGGGGCCGCAACCCGTGAGGGTCGCGGAAGGCGATGACCGCGTCCTCGGTCATGACAACGGTCGAGAAGGCTCCGCTGAGCCGAGGCAGCACGTCGGTGATCGCGTCCTCAATCTTCTCGGCCGGATGAGTCGCCAGCAGCGCGGCGATGATCTCGGAGTCCGAGGTGGACTGAAACGGGACGTCGCGCCCGCGCAGCTCCGCGTGGAGCTCGACCGCATTGATCAGGTTGCCGTTGTGAGCGAGCGCCAGCGTGCGGTGGTCGTCGCGGACGATCGGCTGGGCGTTCTCCCACTCCGAGGAGCCGGTGGTGGAGTAGCGCACGTGGCCGATGGCCAGGTCGCCGACCAGTGAACGCAGCGTGTTCTCGTCGAAGACCTGGGAGACCAGCCCCTGGTCGCGGATACCCATGATGTTGCCGTGGGCCGTGGCCGTGGCGATGCCCGCCGACTCCTGGCCCCGGTGCTGGAGGGCGAACAACGCAAAGTACGCGAGGCGCGCGACGTCATGGCCGGGCGCGTAGATCCCGAAGACGCCGCACTCGTCGCGGGGTCCGTCGTGGTGGTCGTTCACAAGAGAGGTCACGGGCCAAGCATGGCGGAAGGCTCGGCCGGACAGCATGAAGGCTAGCAGCGGCTGGACCCGGCCCCCGCCGGTCCTACATGAACCTCGCCAAGCCCCTGCTGCGGGCCTCGGCCATCCGTGACACCTCGACGCTGAGCAACCCGGGGATCTGCAGCGCCGGCCCGCCGACGTGGCCGATCACCGTCTGTCCGCGCAGCGCCTTCTCAGAGCCCGAGACGATGAACGCGCGCCCGGGCGCCTCGGCGAACGGGTCAAGCCCATCGGGCAGGGCAATGGTCGCTCCGACGCCGCCCGCGATGCAGCACTCGGCGAGCGCCACTGCGATCCCTCCCTCGGCGATGTCGTGGGCGCTGCGTGCCGCACCGGTGTTGACCATCTCCCGCACCGTCGCGTGCGCCGCGCGCACCCCCTCCTCGTCAAGCGGCGGCAGCGGCCCCGTCACGGGCTCCCCGCGCAGCTTGGCGAGCTCCGAGCCGGCGAGATCGGCCCCGCCGAAGTCACCCACCAGCGCCACCACGTCGCCCTCGCGACCGAAAGCCAGCCGGCCCGCGCGCTCGGGATCGGGCAGCCGGCCCACCATCCCGATCACCGGTGTGGGAAAGATCGGACCCGACGGCGCCTCGTTGTAGAGCGACACGTTGCCGCCGACCACCGGCACACCCAGCGCGCGGCAGGCGTTGCCGATGCCCTCGACCGCCTCCACGAGCTGCCAGGCCACGTGCGGCTTCTCGGGGTTGCCGAAGTTCAGGCAGTTGGTGAGGCCCAGGGGCTCGGCGCCCACGCAGGCGAGATTGGCGGCGCACTCATAGACCGCCTCGGCCGCCCCGCGCCGCGGGTCACAGGCGACGCGGCGGCCGTTGCCGTCGATGGCGACGGCGATCGCCTCCCCGGTGGGCAGGGCGAGGACGGCGGCGTCGGCGTCATCGGGGCGGCGCACGGTGCGCGACTGCACCACCGGGTCGTACTGCTCGAACACCGGCCGGCGCGATGCGATGTTGGCCGAGCCCAGCAGCGCCACCAGCGTGTCTCCCGCCGGCTCGTCCGCTCC
>JBAQGP010000542.1:0-5801 GCA_049287845.1 Solirubrobacteraceae bacterium
GCCCCTGTACTCGTTGTTGCTCACCAGGCTGATCCCGAAGTGGGCGCTCGCTCCGGGCTTGAGCGACACCGCTCGCGGCTTTGATTCGGTGTCGGGGAAGAACCCGTCGCCGCGGCCCACGCGCAGAGGCAGTGGCCGGCCGGCGTGGTTGAGCAGCCGAGCGCCCGGATAGCCGTGCAGGAGGCATGCGGTCTGCGAGCTGTTGCGCACCGCCACGTGCAGCTCCAGATGGCCGGTGGCTCCCTCGGTCCCGGAGTAGGACAGGGTGAGCTGCGATCCCGAGCAGCCCGCGGCGTGCGGCGCGCCCACGCTGTGGGGCGGTGTCGAGACGCTCGCCGACGAGCGGGGCTGCGAGCTGCCACAGCCCGCCAGCGCCAGGCTCAGCAGGGCCGCGGCTCCGGCGATCGGACTGCGCATCCGCCACATCGTAGGCGTCCTCACGAGCCCTCGCGCAACTCTGCGCCCGCCACCAGCGTGAACTCCACCGTCTCCCAGGGGGCCGCGGCCAGGCCGCGCGCGAGGGCGTCATCGTCGGGCAGGCCCTGGGTCAGCCGCCGCCCCTCGCAGTGCACCCGCACCTCCGGCGCGGTGAACGGCCAGGGATCCAGAGAGGCGGCCAACGGCTCTTCCGGCACCGCCTGCAACGCGATGTCCACGGCGCCGGAACCTGCGGTCGGGACCGCCTCGAGCGTCCGCGGCGCCCAGTCTGAGAGCAGCGCCAGCGAGATGAGGTCCCACGTCCACACGAGCTGGCTGTTGCGCGCGAGGCGCTCAGCCCCGGTGTGCGGAGCGGTGACGGGGTCGCCGCGCAACGCCTGCAGCAGCGAACCCTCGAGCTCGGCCGCGTGGCGCCGGAAGGCGGTCACGGCCGCCGCGTCGGCGCCGGTCGCGCGGTCAAGGTCAAACCCCTCATAGAGGCGGCGTCCGTGCATGATCGCCAGCAGCGCCGCGTAGCGGCTCTGCGTGACGAGCCGCTGGGGACCGCGCGACCACAGCCCGGCGTTGGCCTGCGCGCCCATCTGCATGAACGACTTGGGCAGCCCGGTCTCCGGGTGCCGCGCCGGGTCCAGGTCCCAGAGCGCCATGCCGACGTCGTGCTGCTCGGCGCCGAGCGCCACCTCCTCCAGGGGCTCGACGGCGCCGAAGCGCTCATTGCCCCAGGCCCGGGCGAGCTGGCCGCACAGCCACGCGTGCGACGCCTGACCCACCGCCAGCACTCCCGCCGTGTCGTGACGCAGCACCATCGGCGTCTAGGCGGGCGTCCGCGCGGCGCGCACCACTACGGACCCTGTCCAGCCAGGAGCTGGTTGGTCGATGCGTCGGTGATGGTCTGGGCGCTCTTGATCAGGTGCTGCTGGAGCATCCACTGGCCGAAGGCGTTCCACCGGCGCTGGTCCTGCCAGCCCCACGGCAGGTTGGCCTGCGCCGGGAAGAACGAGGTCAGCGTGGCGTTGACGCTGGCCTGCTGGAGCTTTGCGTCAAGCGACGGGTTGGCATGGACGAGCGCGTTGACGCCGCCGGCGGGGTCGGCACGCACCGCCTGATAGCCGCGCCCCAGCGCCTGGACGAACCGGCGCAGCTCGTTGGGCTGGTTGGCGATCTCGCTCTCGCGCACCACCAGCACCAGCTCATCGTAGGTGGGGACGCCGGCGTCGTTGACGGGGATGACGTCGGGTCGCTTCCCGGCCTGGCGCAACTCGATCGCCTCGACGTTCCAGTACGCCCCCAGCGTCGCGTCGACACGCCCTGAGAGCATCGCGGGAACCAGGTTGGCGCCGACGTTGATGTCCTTCACCGAGGACTGCGGCACGCCCGCGTGGGCAAGGATCGTCGTCAGGTAGGCCCGCTGGTACGGGATGCCGGCATCGCCGATCTTCTTGCCACGCAGCTGCCGGGGACTGGTGATGTGCTTGGAGTGAAGCGAGACGATCGAGGTGAGCGGGCGCTGCACCAGCGCGGCGATGGCCACCAGCGGCTCACCCGCGTCGCGGGCCAGCATGAGCTGCGGCTCATAGGAGATGGCGGCGTCGACCTTGCCGGCCGCCAGGAGCGTCAGCGGCGTGGCCGGATCGGTCGGGACCTGCAGGTGGACGGCCAGCCCGGCCTTGGTGAAGTCGCCGTCGGCCAGCGCCTGGTAGATCCCGACGTGGTCGGCGTTGGGCAGCCAGTCGAGCATGAGGTTCAGCGGCTGGGTCTGGGCGGCGGCCGGCGTCAGCGTGTCCTTCTTCTCGCCACAGGCGCTGAGGGCCAGGCCGGCCAGGATCGCGCCGATCACCAGCGCGCTTCGTCGTCTCATCGGGACTGGTCTCCAATCGGTTGATAGGCCCACGGCACCGTCAGGCGCTCGGCCAGGGTCAGCAGCGCGAACAGCGCGATCGCGAACAGCGACAGCACGACGACGGCGGCGTAGGCGCGCGCGGTGTCGAGCTGGGCGATCGACTGGTTAAACAGGTAGCCCAATCCCGAATTGGCCCCTGCCTGCTCGGCGAACACCGCTCCGATCACCGCCACGATGACGGCGATCTTGGCCCCGGTGAAGACGCCCGGCAGCGCGGAGGGGAGCTCCACGCTGAGAAACAGCCGCCGACGGGGCATGTCAAAGGTGCGCATCAATTTGATCAGATCAGGGTCGACGGCGGCGAACCCGGCCAGGGTCGTCACGACGATGGAGAAGAACGACACCAGCGCGATCACCACCAGCTTGGGCAGGATGCCGAACCCCAGCCAGAAGATGAGTACCGGGGCGAGGATGGGGATGGGGATCGTCTGGGAGGCGATCAAGAGCGGGTAGAAGGCGCGGCGGAGGGTGACGAAGAAGCGCATGGCGCTGGCCAGCGCCAGCGCCGCGACGGCCGCGACGAGGATCCCCAGCACCACCTCCTCCGCCGTCACCCGGAAGTTGGACCACAGCAGTCCGCGGTCGTCAAACAGCGATCGCGCGACGGCGTGGGGGGAGGGGAGGACGAGCCGGCTCGCGCCGCCGAGGTCGGCGTAGACCTCCCACGCGCCGAGCAGCACGAGCACCAGCACCAGCGCCCGCCATGCCGACATCAGGCGTCTCACGCCGGCATCCCCAGCGCCTCGAGCACGCGCTCGCGCAGCGCCACCACCTCGGCGTCGGTGCGCCGCCGCGGCCGCGCCAGGGGCACCTCGACCTCGCAGACGACGCGGCCCGGCCGGGCGGACATGACCAGTACGCGGTCGCCCAGCACCACCGCCTCCTCGACGTCGTGGGTGACGAGCACGACGGTCCGCGGCTCCGAGGCGAGAACGTGCGCCAGCCACCCCTGCATCTCGGCGCGGGTGATGGCATCCAGCGCCGCGAAGGGCTCGTCGAGCGCCAGCACCGGCTTGCCCGCCAGCAGCGAGCGCAGAAACGAGACGCGCTGGCGCATCCCGCCCGAGAGCTTCGCGGGGCGGGTCTGCTCAAAGCCGGCCAGGCCGAAGCGCTCCAGCCACGGCACCGCCGTCGCGCGGGCATCCTGCCGGCTCATGCCGCGCGCTCGCAGCGCCAGGGCGGCGTTGTCGATGGCGCTCAGCCACGGCAGGAGCAGGTCGCGCTGGGGCATGAGCGCGGCCGGAGCGCTCACCACGGCGCCCGCGTCGGGGGTCTGCAGCCCGCAGATGAGCTCGAGCAACGTCGTCTTGCCGCAGCCGCTGGGTCCGACGACCGTCACGATCTCACCGGGTGCCGCGCGCAGCGACACCCCGGCCAGGGCGTGCACGTCGTCCTTCCCGGACTGAAACGTCCGGCTCACCAGCTCCACGCGCACTCCGCCGGTGTCGTGACGCTCCCCCGCCTGGAGAGCTGGAGCCTCGATCATCGCGCGATCACGTACTCCCTTCGCGGGCATTACCCCACAGGTTCTAAGGGTCAGCGCCGGGCCGCGTGGGGCGCGAGGGGCGCTATCTCAGCCGGCGTGCCCGCCAGCCCCCCTGGTTGTCAGGTCTGCGCGGCGGATGCTAGCGCCACCGGCCGGCGTCGGGCGCCGAGCGCCGTTTGCAGCCGCCGCGGTGCGATAGGGTGCCCGGCGATGCGTGCAGGGAGGGTCGATCGCCGGAATGTCGTCGCGGTTACGCTGACGGTGGTCGCGGTGCTGCTCACGCTCTGCGCCACGGCACTGGCCGCGCGGAGATCAGGCGCCGTGGCGTCACGGCCCGCGTTCAAGCCCCGCGTCGGGTTCGCGATGGGCCTGCTGCCGGCGCACGGCACTCAGGAGGTCGCCACCGCTCCCAGCATCCCGGTCCTGTACCACGGCGGGGTGGTGATGCGCGACGTCACCATCCACACCATCTTCTGGGCGCCCGCCGGGTACCACTACGACGGGCCTCCGAGCACCAACACCCTCGGGTACGTGCCTCTGATCCAGCAGTTCCTGGGCGACGTGGCCCATGACTCGGGCTCGGCCGCCAACATCTTCTCGCTGCTCAACCAGTTCGGCGACGACTCGGGGGACGGGACCTACCAGATCCACTATGACCCGGCCGTCGATTCGATCGCCGACACCCACCCCTACCCGGCCGCCGCCAACCAGTGCCCGTCACCGTCCGGGGTCGCCACGTGCGTCACCGACCTTCAGGTCCAGCGCGAGGTGGACCGGCTGATCGGCTCCACCAACCCGGCGGCGCGCGGGCTGACCAACATCTACTTCGTCCTGCTCCCCCCCGACGTGGACGAGTGCATCACGGTTGGCAGCTGCGGGACATCGGCGTTCGCCGGCTATCACTCGGCCTTCTCCCTCGGGCACGGGCTGACGGTGTACTCGGCGATCCCCGACCCCCAGATCGAGCTCACCCCGCTGCCGGGGTCTGACCCGGAGGGCAACCCCGAGGCCGAGTCGACGATCGACACCGTCGCCCACGAGGCCGTCGAGGCGATCACCGACCCCGTCGGCACCGGTTGGATGGACCCCAACGGCTTCGAGACCGCCGACAAGTGCGAGAACGGTCCGCAGCAGGGCGCGCCGCTGGGCTACGCCGGCGACGGCTCCCCCTACAACCAGCTCATCGACGGCCACCCCTACCTCCTCCAGGACATCTGGTCCAACGCGCGCAGCGGCTGCGTCCAGAGCTCGACCACCGTCGCCGCCACCCCGGTGCTGCACACGCTGAACCTGCGCCAGTTCAGCCCGCAGGTCAGCGGCAACGTGGGGGTGGAGCGCCGGCTGCCGATCACGTTCATCGTGGCGCGCGCCGGCACCCCGGTGGCCATCGCCCAAGGGGAGAGCCGCGCCGATGGGAGCTGGGGGCCGCTGACGTTGCGCGGCCGTGGTGGGCAGACCCATGCGCCCGGCGATGACCGCGACGACATCGAGGTCATCTACGGCGTGGGCCCGAACAGCCCGTCGCCGGACCTCATCCAGACCGGTGATGGCGGCAATCCCTTCACTCAGTCCGGTTTCACCGGCTGGTTCGATCTCGATCACGGCTACGCCGTGAGGTCCGGGGGCGGCCACACGATGATCCAGATCGGGCCGTGCGGACAGACCGGGGTGCTGACGCTGAGGATCGGCGCCTCACTCGCGCCGTCGCCCACCGACCAGTGCGAGACCGAGACCGATGTCGCTCCCATCCCCGTCGGTCGCGTCGGCCTCCGCACGCCGGTGACCATGACCAGCGAGGACAACCGCGGCGGCAACGCGCTGGAGCCCGACGGCGCCCTGGTGAGGATGACGGTGGCGCTGGGCGAGCCCAACGGCTTCAGCACGGTCCTCAACAGCCAGCTCATGCTCGCTCCCTCGGGCTTCCCCACCTGCACCGCGTTTGTGCGGATCCGCGCCGTCCGCTGCACGGGCCTGGTC
>JBAQGP010000543.1:0-4149 GCA_049287845.1 Solirubrobacteraceae bacterium
CACCGCGACAAGGCCACCAAGCAGCCGCCATATCCGGCATATCCAACATGCCGATCTCGGGATCACCTCCGCCTATCTACCAGGGATCGACGACACGGAGATGATTCACGCCCACCACGAGCAGCCAGCACCGGATGATTCCGGCCGGTCCAGCTCCCCGGTTGAGTCGACATTCGCTCCTGGCCACCGACGGGGGTGCCGGGACCGACAGCCCGCGGCTCAGGCACCGCCGCCCGTGCCCCACAGCAGAGCCCAACCGGCACGACCGGAATCCCGTCCGTCGCCGGATCCGCGAAATGCGTTGACCCAGCGCGCGTGCGACGCTAAAACGGCCCCCGCGAGTCGTCGCCAAGCTCAAGCCAGCGACGCGTATCGCTGGGATCAAAAACAGTCGTCGGCACCCACCGACTGGCGTGATCGAGTTCGCGGCAACGCGCTCGCGCTGCCCCGGGCGCCTGGTCATCCAGATGTCGCCATTGCGATGGTGCCGGTGGACGCCTGCCTGGCGATCCCTACCGAGGTGACGCGATCGCGAGCCGAGCACCGTCGTCGTCATCATCATCGAAAGAGACGGTCTCGGCGGCGTCCGATCGAAGCGAGCGGTGGCGGACTGCCGCTCCGCTGCACGAGCGGCACAGACTCTCACGCCGAACTGAAAGCAGGATTCTGAGTCGGTGTCATTTGCTATCCCAGCGTGCAGCAAGATCGAACACCGGTATTGCCGGATGATGTCGCTGGCGGGGTGCTCGAGGGTTGGATCGGGCCGAGCCCGGTTGCGGAGCTGTCTGAGTGGCATGTCGGATTCGGCGAATCCAGCTTGAGCAGACGGACCCGCATATGCTCCCCAGGGAATGAGCCGAGGGTGGACTAGGCTCGTTGCTGGCGCCAGTCGTCGCGCGGCGCTGTGGGAGCACATAGCCCGATCCGGCCGACCGGCCGCGAGGGGCTTGCCGACCCCCCCTTGTTTGGCCCCCTGGAGGATTGACTGCTGCGATGAGCTCTACCGTAGGAGACCGCTGGCGCGCCCGCCGCGCGCGTCGCATGCGCGACCGGGGAGGCGTGGCCGCGCCCTCTGCTGTGGAGCTCGCCGAGTCCTACGATCCAGCGCCGTACGACCTTGCGCTTACCGCGCGGCGGCTGATCGGCCTGTGGCGGGAGCAGCGTCGGCTCAGCCTGCTTGGCTTCGCCTACGCGTTCGTGTATAGCGCTCTGTCCTTGGCCATCCCGGTGTTGGTGGCGCGCGCGATCGACCGCTCGATCGTCACGCATCGTGAGCCGCTGGCGCCGTTGCTCGCGCTGATCGTCGTGCTGGCGCTCGTGCGCGGCGGGGTGAACTTCCTGCGTCGTTACGCGACCTCGCGAGTCGGGGTTCGGGTCGAGGCGCGGCTTCGCGAGTTGCTGTATGGCGCCTATCTGCGCTTCCCGCGGGCGTTCTATGACCGCCAGCCGACCGGGCAGGTTCTCTCTCGCGCCACGAACGACCTGTATCCCGTCCGGTACTTCATCGGCTGGGGAATGGTGCAGGCGATCCAGAGCGCGATGCTGATCGTCGGCACCGGCGTGCTGCTTGTGGAGACGAATGCCCGGCTGGCGCTGTGGAGCGCGCTGCCACTGCCATTGATCGCGTACGCGGCGTGGCTGTTCGGACGCCGCGTGGCGCCGATCTCCCGTGCCGTGCAGGCGCGCAAGGGTGATCTCACCGACGCCGCCAACGAGGCGGTCGTCGGGATTGAGATGGTGCAGGCGTTCGGGCGCGAGGAGATCATCCAGGAGCGGTTCGCCGAGCGCGCAACCGCGATCCGCGACGAGATGATCCGACAGGCGCGAGTCGAGGCGGTCCACCTGCCTCCAGTCTTCTATCTGCCGTCGCTGTCGGTGGCCATCGTGCTCCTGTTTGGAGGAAGGGCGGTGATCAACGGGTCGCTGACCTACGGCCAGCTGGCCCTGTTCATCCAGTTGCTGCTGCAGATCGTGTGGCCGCTGGAGGCGATGGGGCTGATCCTTGATCTCGGTCAGCGGGCGCTTGCCTCCGCCGGACGCGCGTTCGCGTGGCTAGAAGAGATCCCACTGCTCCCCGAAGCGCCGCCCGACGGCGCCGCCACGGTGCCGGCTGATGCCCCGGTGAGCGTCGCCTTCGATGATGTCCATTTCTCCTACAGCGGCGGCTCTGAGGTGCTGCGCGGGGTGCGGCTTCGGGTCGAGCCTGACGAGATCGTCGCTGTGTGTGGGAGGACCGGCAGCGGCAAGTCGACACTGCTGTCGCTGCTGGCCCGCCACTACGACCCGACGGCGGGGGCCGTGCGTCTCGATGGCATCGACACCCGGTCACTGCCGCTCGCGCAGCTGCGCGCAGCGGTCGCGATCGCCACCCAGCGGCCGGTGCTGTTCTCCGAGACGTTGAGCGCCAACCTGCTCGCCGGCCGCTCGGACGCCGACGAGCCGGCGATGACGCGCGCGTTGGAGTTGGCTGGCCTGGCGGGCTTCGTTGACTCGTTGCCGGAGGGGCTGGAGACACTGATCGGCGAGCGCGGCGTCAATCTCTCCGGAGGGCAGCGCCAGCGCGTCGCGCTCGCCCGTGTGCTGCTCGCAAACGCGCCGGTGGTCATCCTCGATGACCCGCTGTCGGCAGTCGACACCGAGCTTGAGCGAGAGATCGTGGCCGGGCTGCGCGATGGCCTGGGTGGACGGGCTGTCCTACTGGCTACGCAGCGGCTCTCGACGCTGGCGCTGGCCGACCGGGTCGTCGTGCTCGACGGCGGCCGGGTCGTTGAGGAGGGCGTCCCAGAGATGCTGATCGAACATGACGGGCCGTTTGCCGAGTTGTTCGGAGAGGACGCGTTTGTCAGCGCAGCCTGAGCTCGCGGTGCGGGCGCGTTCTCCGCGGCCACCCGTCCCGACCGGCCTCCTGAGCCTGCGCCGGTTCGTCGTCCAGCGGCCGTGGTGGGTGGCCGGCGTGTTCGCCTGCGCGATCGGTGAGGCGTTGGCGCAGACCGGCAGCTGGCTGCTCGTGCGGGTGGCGATCAACAACGGGATCGCGACGCGAAACACCACGACCCTCGATCTGGCGCTGGCGGCGTTCGTCGCCGTCAGCCTGGCGGGCTTCGTGCTCTACGGGATCATGACCCGGGGGATGGCGCGGCTCGGTCAGGGGATCGTCGTCGGGTTGCGCCGTGAGCTGTTCGACCACCTGACGACCTTGTCGCTGCGGTACTTCTCCGAGCAGCGCGCCGGCTGGATCATCGCCCGGTTGACGAGTGACATGGACGCAATCTCTGACGTCCTGTCCGAGGGGCTGCCGACGCTTGTCACCAGCTGTGCGCTGTTGCCGGCGGCCATGCTCGCGCTGATTATCAACGACTGGCGGCTCGGGTTGGCGGCGCTCGTCGTGCTCCCTCCGGCGATCCTGCTCAGCGTCTGGTTCCAGCGCACTTCGACGCGGGCGCAGTTCGAGGTCCGCACTCGGATCGCTTCGGTGACTGCGCACATCGCGGAGTCGGTCGGCGGGATGGTGATCGTGCAGTCGTTCCGCCGCCAGCGGGCGTTCCGTGCCAGCTTCGATGAGCTCAACGACGCCAACCAGCGCGCCAACGTGTACGCACAGAAGATCGTCTCAGTGTTCTTCCCGTCGATCGAGCTGCTCGGTGTCATCTCGACGGTCGCGGTGCTTGCCGTCGGCGCCCACATCCTCCCGTCGAACCAGATCGGGACCCTCGCCGCCGCCTACTTTCTGCTGTCGCTCGCCTTCCAGCCGCTGCAGTCGCTCTCGGAGGTCTACTCACAGATGCAATCCGGTCAGGCGGCGATGACCAAAATCTCCTTGGTCCTCGAAGAGGGCGTCGAGATCGCCAGCGCGGCGGGAGCGATCGTCCCGGGGCGTCTAAACGGCGAGCTGCGCCTGGAGGATGTGCGCTTCTCCTACGGCGACCACGAGGTGCTTCACGGGATCGACCTCACGGTCGCCGTCGGCACGTGCTGCGCGATCGTCGGCGAGTCCGGCGGCGGGAAGTCGACCCTGGCCAAGCTCGTCGCACGCTTCTACGACCCGGCCGGGGGCACGGTGACGGTCGACGGCTTCGACCTGCGCGACCTCGACCTACGCGGCTATCGCCGGCAACTGGGGGTCGTGCTGCAGGACCAGTTCCTCTTCTC
>JBAQGP010000544.1:0-11475 GCA_049287845.1 Solirubrobacteraceae bacterium
CGACAGCAGCGAGCCGGCCAGGAAGTTGTCGGCGAACAGGGGCATGGTTCTCTCCTCCTCCTAGATGGTCGGCAGCGCCCGGTTGCGAGACGCCGGCGTGCCGTCGGGTTCCAGCCAGCGGTAGAAGCCGATCATGAACGTGATCGTGTAGGCCAGAGACCCGGGCACCCACATCATGCCGGCGGCGAGCTGCTGGTCGGTGAGCGCGGTGATCTGACCGGGACGATGAGCCAGCGCGGCGTAGAACGGATACAGCGGATGGGGCACGAGCACCAGCGTGATCGCCAGGATCCAACCGACCACCATCGCGCCCACCGCGAACGCGATCCGGGCCGGCCACACCAGCCGGGGGCGCAGCGGCCCAGGGTCGATCACGCGGGCCCAGAACAGCAGTCCGGTGAAGAAGAACATCGCGTGCTCGACGTCATGCACCGCCCAGGAGCGCAGGGTCGCGTCGTAGGCCCCGGGAATGTGCCAGGCGACGAGGGTGGCGTTGAAGAGGATGAATGCCGGGAGCGGGCGCGCCAGGCCGCGCACCGGCGCGGTCCACCGCGCCTGGGCGAGCGTCCGTCCCAGCCGCGTCCGCGTCTCGAGCGGCAGCGCACGCCACATCCGAGGCCAGGGGCGGCCCAGAAGGATCAGGGGCGGCGCCACGGTGAGCAGCAGCACATGCTGGAGCATGTGCACCCAGAAGAGCTGGTCGGCGTAGCCGTCGATCGGCGACTCCAGTGCCAGGACGATCGTCACCAGGCCGGCCGTGAACGCCGCCGCGTGCAGCGCCCCGCGTCCCGCGCGCCGGTAGCCCACGCCGCCGTACCAGTAGAGCATTCCCGCCACCGCCACGTAGAGCAGCGGCGGCTGGATCGACCACCCGTGCCAGCTCATCGTCGGTGGCCGGTCATGGCGCTAGAGCAGATAGAGGAGCACGAACAGCACGAGGCCGTTGGCGACAAAGAACGACCAGAAGAACGAGCAGGCCTCCAGGCCGGCTTCCACAACCGCCGTGTCGGACATCACCTCGGCCGGAGTGGCCGTCACCCCCTGGCGTCGCCGGCGCCAGGCGGTCGCCACCTGCGTCTCGATCCAGAACGCACACAGCAGGGTGAGGACGGCGTAGAACACGGTCCAGCCGATGAACACGCTCGCATAGCCGCCGCTGGCTGGACCGAAGCCCAGTGTGGTCCATTGGATGACCTGGAGCACCACCGACAACAGCGCCAACCCCAGCGCCGCAGCCCCGGCGCTGACCCTGAGCTCGGGCCGCGTGGCCGCAGCGCGCATCGCCACGGCGCTGGCCAGCAGCACGATGAGGATGGCGACCCCAAGGCCCACCGAGGGATTGACGTGGCCGATCTTCCAGCTCTTGTTGGGATCCTGCGAGCGGAGGTAGAAGTACGCGAAGACGAAGGCGACCATGAAGAAGGCCACGGCTCCACATAGGCCGCGGGCGCCGGCCCGCATCGCGCGCGGGTGCCACTCCGGCGGCTCGAGCTCGATCAGGGGATGGGTGGGTGCGGATGCTGAGCCTTCCATGTCACACTCCCTGCGCGGCCGGTGTCATGGCCGGGGCGGGCTCCACCCCGTACGGGTAGGGATCGGCGTCGAACACCGGGATGCGGTCGAAGTCGTGCAGCGGCACCGGGGTCGGCAGTTGGAACTCCGCCGACATGGAGTTCCACGGGTTGGGCTCCGACGGCTCACGCTTGATCAGCATCGACCAGATCAGGTTGTAGAGGAACACCAGCATCGACAGCCCGACGCAGAACGCCGACACGCTGACCCAGTCGTTGAGCGCCTGCAGGTGGGTGGGATAGGTGACCACGCGGCGCGGCTGGCCCATCAGGCCCAGGGCGAACAGGGGACCGAAGGTGCAGTTGAAGGCGATGAACAGTGTCCAGAAGTGAATTTTCGCCAGCTTCTCGTTGAAGTTGAACCCGGTCATCTTCGGGCCCCAGTAGTAGATCGCCGCGAATACCGTGAAGACGAGCCCGCCCATGATGGTGTAGTGGAAGTGCGCCATCGAGAAGAAGCTGCCGTGCGTGGTCACATCTGACGGCACGTCGGACAGGAACACCCCGGAGATGCCGCCGAACAGGAAGTTGAACGCCCAGCCCATGCAGAACAGCATGGGCACCGAATACCGTATTCGGCCGCGCCACATCGTCCCCATGGCACAGAGGAAGATGAACCCCGTGGGCAGTGAGATGAGCTCCGTGGACAGCATGTAGAAGGGGCGCAGGTCGGCGTTGATGCCACTGACGAACAGGTGGTGCTGCCACACGAAGAAGCTCAGGAGCGCCACGCCCAACATCCCGGCCACGGCCAGCCGGTATCCCCACAGCGGCTTACGGCAGAACACCGGCAGCAGCTCCAGGACGATGCCAAAGCCGGGCAGCGCCACGATGTACACCTCGGGGTGGCCGAAGACCCAGAACAGATTCTGGAACAGGTACGAGCTGCCCCCGTTGCCGGCCACGTAGAAAGCGGTCTGGATGGTGCGGTCAAACGCGCCCATGAGCAGGGCGGCGATCAGCATCGGCGCCGCCAGCATCATCAGCAGCGCGGTGGCCAGCACGCTCCACACGAAGATCGGCAGGCGGTTCCAGGTCATCCCCGGGGCGCGCATGGTGATGATGGTCACGACCAGGTTGAAGCCCAGCAGACACATCGACAGGCCCACCAGGGCGAAGAAGCCGATGTAGGCGTCATAGCCGGCGGTGCCCTGGTCACCCAGAGGCTGGTAGCCGGTCCAGCCGGTCTGGAAGCCGCCCATGAAGATGGTGGTGATGAGGACCACACCGGCCGCCATCAGCAGCCAGAAGGTGAACGACTCGATGCGCGGATACGCCATGCGGCGCGAGCCGATCATCAGCGGCACGAGCCAGTTCGCGAACGGCCCCAGCACGCCGCTGGTCATCATCCCCATCATCATCGCCCCGTGCAGCCCCACCAGGGTCACATACTGGTTGGGGCCGAACACGTGCACATTGGGCTGCAGGAGCTCGGTGCGGATGAGCATCGCGTTGATCCCGCCCACGAGGAAGAAGACGCCGATGCCGACGAGGTACTGAATCGACACCACCTTGTGGTCGGTGCACAGGCGGAAATAGCGCGCGACGCCCTCGCCCTCGGACTCGTGCTCGGTCAGCGAGGCCGGATGGCCCAGCATGCGCCTGACGGGGTAGTTGGCAAACCCGAGTCCGACCAGGAACCCGATCACCCCGAACAGATAGCCGAGCATGATCCCGATGTCGTTCTCACCGGCCTCGGTGCCGAAGTAGTCCAGGCTGGGGGCGCCGATCCGCCCACCGAGCCAATCGCCGATCAGCCACCCGATCACCGCCAGGACGATGCCGGTCAGCAGGTTGAAGCCGATCAGCTTGCGCCATGCGGGTTGCGGTCTGGCTGCGATCGCGACTGTGGTCATCCGCCTCTCCTCTGCGGGTCCGGGAAGTACTGCTTGGCGTAGGGCCCCAGGCTCTTGGTCGCCGGCGCGTACTGCAGGCGCTGCTGGGCGATCCACGTGTTGAAGGCGCTCTGGCCCACCACGTGGCCGGTCTCGAACATGTAGCCGTGCCACACGCCACACAGCTCCGCGCAGTGGATGTCAAAGCTCAGCGGATTCTTGGTGGTGACATAAGCGATGTTGTCGAAGCCGGGGTTCGCGTCGGCCTTGACGCCGAGCTGGTAGGCCCAGAAAGAGTGGATGACGTCCAGCGAGGTGACGTGGAACTCGATCATCCGGTGGGCGGGCAGCTCCAGGTTCGCAGTCTCCACGCCGCCGTATGACGGCCAGCGGTAGGTGAACTTCCACTGCTGGCCGATCACCTGCACCTGGAGCGCGTCCCTGGCGCCGGCAGGCGCGGAGATCGGGTTCGGCCCCTGGCCGCCACCGGCACCGTCGGCGAGGAGCCGGATGCTGCCGTATCCGGCCAGGAAGAGCACGAGCCCGGTCGTCACGACCAGCCACCACGTCTGGATCCTGGCATCGCCGCGGATGGGCGGCCCGTCGAGCACGGCCGCCGTATCCCGCTCGCGGAAGGCGATCAGCGCGTAGATGAAGTAGACGAGGACCGCCATCGCGATGGGAGTGGAGATCCCCAGCAGCAGCGTGTTGTCGACCACCTGCCCCGAGGACTCCACCGAGCCGTTGCCCGGCGGCACGATCGGCGCCAGCACCAGGACCACCAGCAGCGTCGCCACGATGCTCGTGCCCAGCCACCACAGGACGACGCGGCGCCAGTGATTGATCTCGCTCATCGCCAACCGAGCCTCATACGACCTTGATGAAGCCGTCCATGTAACCGACCGTCTGCATCGGTCCCCCCCAGCCCTCGATGTAGCCGGCCGCGCAGGGCACGAAGCACTGCCAGCGATACAGCCCCCGCTTGCCGGTCTTGAAGCTGAACGAGGTGGTGGTATGGCTGAAGCTCAACGCGCACGGGGCATTGCCGCACGGGTTCTTGGCGTTGGCATCGATCCCCTCGATCGGCACCAGGACCCCCATCTCAGGGATGGCGAAGATGTGCGACGCGCCGTCGGGGTCGACCGCCTTGGTCGTCTTGCCGTCGAGCGTGAAGTCGCCGCCCACCGTCCCCTGCGCCTGGGCGATGAACGGGTTGCGCAGCCCGGTCTGCGAGTCGAAGTTGTAGATCGTCACGTGCACCACGGTGTTGGCCGGCAGCACGTAGGTGGTGACGTGGCGCCAGTGACTGCCGTTGGGGTCCACGGCGTAGTAGGAGACCCAGGTGGGATGAGCGTCGTTGAGCGCCGCCGTCGGAACGGTGGCGAGATAGAGCTGCGCGCCCGACGGGGTTTGCGCCGCGGCGGCCGAGCCGGGCTGGCTCGTCAGATAGGTCCCCACGTAGAGGCCTAACAGAACGCAAACGATTGCAACCCCGAGGACGATCCCTGTCAGACGCTTCGCATAACCGCTCATAGATGACCCTCTCCTTGGTCGCGAGTATCCATCCCGGCCGCCACGCAAAGCAAGCAAATGACGGGGATGTCATCTCGGCGTCATTTACAAAATTCTTAGAGAGGGATATGTTGGGCTCGGGCCCGAGCTCGAAGCGAGGAATGGGGAATGCGAATTTTGGTAGTCGAGGACGAGGCGCGGATCCGCGCCTTTCTCGGACGGGCCTTCGCGGCCGAGGGCTTCTCCGTCGATGTGGCCGCGGACGGCGAGCAAGGGCTCGAGCGCGCCCTCTCGGGCATCTATGACGGCGTCATCCTCGATCTGCTGCTGCCGGGGCAGGACGGCCTGGAGATCCTGCGCCAGTTGCATCTGGGCCATCACGACGTGCCGGTGATCATCCTGTCGGCGCGCAGCGACATCGCCACCAAGCTGCGCGGCTTCGAGCTCGGCGCCGTGGATTACATCGTCAAGCCGTTCTCGCTCGACGAGCTGCTGGCGCGCCTACGCCTGCACATGCGCCGCGGCGGCGGCCTCACCTCGGGTGAAGGGGGCGTGCTGCGCGCCGGCATCCTCGCGCTCGACCTCACGCGGCGCCAGGCCCGCATGGGTGAAACCGTGGCCGACCTCGCCGATCGCGAGTTCCGCCTCCTGCACTTCCTGATGCTGCACCCCGGCGAGGTGATCAGCCGCCAGCGGCTGCTCTCGGAGGTGTGGGGCTTTGACTTCGACCCGCGTTCCAACGTGGTGGACGTGTGCGTGCGCCGGCTGCGCCGCCAGCTCGGCCCCGACGCGCCGATCGAAACCGTGCGCAACGCGGGCTACCGCGCGGCGGCATGACCGGGCGCCTGGGACGGCTGCGCGCACAGGCGAGGCGGCTGCAGGTGGAGCTGCTGTGGGCGGCCTTCGCCGCCGTCAACTACACCGCCATGATCGCGTGGCCGAGCTGGGAGACGATCCCGTTTCATTTCGTGTGGATCAGCCTCACGTTGCTCTACGGCTTCCGCGTCTGGGATATACGCCCGACCCTGATCGTGCTGGGGTGCGTGATGGCGCTGACGGGGTTCTCCATCGGCCTGGACGCCTTCCACGGCATCCAGCTGTGGGGTGAGCTGTTCGAGGTCCCCCTGATGTCCGCCATGTTCCTGGCCATGGTGTGGCATGCCCGGCGCCGGGTCGAGGCTCAGCGCATCGCGGAGGGTCGCGCCGAGGAGCACCGGGCCTTGCTCGAGAGCCAGGAGCGGTTCATCCACGACGCCTCGCACGAGCTCCGGACCCCGGTGACGATCGCGCGCGGCCATCTCGAGCTGCTGCTCTCGGACCCGGGGGCGCCGCCCGAGGTGGACGTGGCCCTGGATGAGCTGGGCCGCATGGAGGCGATCATCGCCCGCCTGCTCGTGCTCGCCGTCGCCGACGAGCCCGATTTCCTGCAGCTCGCCCCGATCGAGCTCGAACCTCTGCTCGAGGACGTGTTCATGCGGTGGTCAGAGCTGGCGCCGCGGGTGTGGCGGCTGGGCCCGCTGGTTCCCGGCCGGCTGGTCGTGGACGCCGAGCGCCTGCGCGCCGCGCTCGACGCACTGGTGGAGAACGCCGTGAAGTACTCGTTCCCCGGAGCCGCGATCGAGCTGCGTGCTCGCAGGGGCGAGCGCGGTCAGGTGCTCATCGAGGTCGCGGACGAGGGGTGCGGTGTGCCGCCCGAGGCTCTGTCGCGGATCTTCGAGCGGTTCGCGCGGGCCGACTCGGCCCGGACCCGGGCGGCGGGCGGAGTGGGCCTGGGCCTCGCCATCACGGATGCCATCGCCAAGGCTCACGGGGGCGGCTGCACCGTGACCAGCACGGGAGCGGGCTCGGTCTTCGCCCTGCGCCTGCCCAACTTCACCGCGGCGGCCCGCCACGAGCCCGTCAGGACTGGCGTTCCAGCGCCTTGATGTCGTGGGCCAGGCCCTCAGGCGTGAGCTGGTCGGCGGCAAAGCCGATGCGCTCGTAGCCGTGCTTGTCGAGCAGCAGCACGAATGTCGAGTGGTCCACCTTGGGCGTAACCGGCTCGATGGCGTAGTCGTGCCACACCTGGCGCATCTCCCGCAGCGGGCCGTTGACGAACGCAATGCGCCCGGTCATCTCGTGCTTGGCCAGGAACGCCTTCCGGTTGTGCACGGTGTCCTGGCCCGGGGCCACGCTGACCCCGATGGTCGGGATATTGCGCCCGTTGTCGGGCAGGTCGTTCAGCGCGCCCTTGATCTGCTCGACCATGAAGGGGCACGTGTCGTGGCACAGCGAGTGGATGAAGGTCAGCACCACGACCTTGCCGCGGTCGGCGGAGAGGCTCACGCGCCGGCCGTACTGGTCGGTGAGCGTGAAGTTGTGCGCCAGCAGGTGCGGCGGCATCGTCGGCCCGTCGAACGCCGCCGCCTGTCCGGTGTCGCCGGGGCTGCGGTTGGTGACCACGATGAACACGATCGCTCCGAGCAGCGCCGCCAAAACCAGCATGAGCGCCCGCTGCAGTTTGGCGCTGGCCAACATGGGGTCGATTCAAGCACGCCGCGCGCCCAGCGGCGACAGCGGCGCCCGGGACAATGACGGGGTGAACCCGGCACTCGGACTGGCGCGCCGTCTGGCCCGGTCGGTGCACGACGAACGGGTGCTTCGGGCCGTCGCCACGGTGCCCCGCCACCGCTTCGTGCCCCACGCCGAGCGCGCGCGAGCGTATGAGAACACCGCTCTGCCGATCGACTGCGAGCAGACGATCTCCCAGCCGGTGGTGGTGGCGCGGATGCTCGAGCTGCTGGAGCTCGTCCCCGCCGACCGCGTGCTGGACGTCGGCACCGGGTCCGGCTACCACGCCGCGTTGCTGAGCCTCCTGGCCGCCGAGGTGTGGACGGTCGAGCGCCACCCGCGGCTGAGCGAGCAGGCCCGCGTCACCCTCTCGGCCCTGGGCTACACCAACGTCGTCTGCCTCGTCGGCGACGGCTCAGAGGGGCTGCCCGGGCAGGCGCCGTTTGACGCGATCAACGTCGCCGCGGCCACCGGCGAGCACGTGCCGCCCGCTCTTGGGACGCAGCTCGCGCCGGGGGGCCGCCTGGTCGCGCCGGTGGGCGACGAGCACCAGTTCCTCACCCGCGTGCGCCGCACGCCCGACGGCCTGGTCGCAGAGCGCCTTGACCCCGTCAGATTCGTGCCGCTTGTACGCGGTCAGGAGCACTGAGGGCGGCCGTTTTGAGCCGGGCGCGCATGACCTCGATCGCCGCCGGACTGGAGTCGATCAGGACAAAGCGCCGTCCCAGCTGCCGGCACACCGCCCCCAGCGTGCCCGAGCCCGCGAACGGATCCAGGCACCAGGCGCCGGGCCGCGAGGATGCCGCCACCAGCCGCCGCAACACCCCGGCGGGCTTCTGGGTCGGGTAGCCGGTCTTCTCGGCGCTGTTGGTCGGCACGATCGTGTGAAACCACACGTCGGTCGGTCGCTTGCCGCGCGCGGCCTTCTCCGCGCCGACCAGCCCGGGCGCCATGTATGGCTCGCGCTCCACGGCGTCGGCGTCGAAGTGGTGGCCGCCGGGCGTCTTGACGTAGACGAGGATCGTGTCGTGCTTGGCCGGCCAGCGGCGGCGTGGCTTGGCGCCGTAGTCGTAGGCCCAGATGATCTCGTTGAGGAACGCGTCGCGGCCGAACACCTCGTCGAGCAGGAGCTTGCAGTAGTGGGCTTCGCGGTAGTCGATGTGGAAGTAGAGCGTCCCGTGCGGCGCCAGCAGCTCCCGCGCCCGCGCCAGCCGGGGCTCCAGGAAGCCCAGGTAGTCGCTGAAGGCATCGTCGTAGCTGAGGCTCTGCAGCAGGCTGGTGTGGTAGCGGCGGCCGCCGAAGCCCACGCGGGACGCGCCGTCGTCGGCGGTGGCCGTCAGCGAGCGCCGCGTTTGCGCCCGCCCGGTGTTGAACGGCGGGTCGACGTAGATGAGGTCGAACGTCGCGTCGGGCAGGCGCTGGAGCACCGGCAGGTTGTCACCGGCGATGACGAGGTCGTCGCTGAGGTCCACGGGGTCGTCGCCGGCCTGGACGCGCATTGCATGAACCTACCGGGCGCCGCGGCAGCCGCAAGACCGCGTCAAACCGCCCGTTCTGACACGGATCTTATGCGTGTAGCCGCTACGATCCGCGCTGGTGTCTTCGTCCGACCTGTATGCACGCGCGCGCTCTTTGCCGCTCGCGCAGCGCTTCTCGCGCTCTGCGTTCGCCTCCAAGCTGACCAAGTACGCGATCGGCTCGCTCGTCGCCCTGATGACAAGCGTCATCGTGTTCGCCGTCATGGACTGGATGGGGATCCGCACCGGGATCGACTCTGCCGCGGCCTTCATCGCGGGCGCGATCCCCAACTGGATCCTCAACCGCAAGTGGGCGTGGAGGATGGAAGGCCGCGCGGAGTTCCTGCGTGAGATCTTCGCGTACACGGTCATCTCGGTGATCGTGTGGGCGGCATCGACGTGGGCCACGGGCAACACCCAGAACTGGGCACACAACAACGTCCCGGCCGGCAGCGGCCTGCGGGTGATCATTACGACGGCCGCCTACGTGTTCGTGCAGGCGGTGTTCTTCGTCGTGAAGTTCGTGATCTACGACAAGTGGGTCTTCTCGGGCAAGTCGCGGCTGCGCGCCGCCGTCCGGTCACGCCACCAGGTGTGGAGCGCGGCGCGGGCGAACCGGACCCCGTAACCGAAGTTCCCGCCCTTCTTCGTGCCCGTGGCGTGCCTGCCGCGATCACGCATCGTGGTGGGGACCTCGGCCAGGCGGTAGCCGTGCAGGGCGGCCGAGATCATCAGCTCCGAGGCCTGGTATTGGGGCTGCTCGAGCACGACGTCCGCGGTCAGCTCTGAGCGCATCGCGCGCAGTCCGCACGCCGGGTCGGTGATGCGCTGGCGCACCAGCATCGAGATCAGCGCCCCGAACACGATGACGCCGGCGTGGCGCGTCGCGTCGGTGGTCAGCTCGTTGCCCAGACGGCGGCTGCCGGACACGAAATCGGCCTGGCCGTCGAGAATCGGCTGGATGACCGCTCCGATCTCGTGGGCCTCGTATTGGCCGTCGGCGTCGATCGTGACGATCACCTGCGCGCCCCGGGCGCGGGCCAGCCAGTAGCCCAGCCGCAGAGCCGCGCCCTGGCCCCGGTTGACGGGCACGTCGCACACGAGCGCACCGGCGTGCGCGGCGACATCGGCGGTGGCGTCCTTGGCGCCGTCGACGACGACGATCACCTCGGTCTGAAGACCGGCCGCCTCGGCGGGGATCGCCGCGATCACCTCGGCGACGGTCGGCTCCTCGTTGTAGGCGGGGATCACCACGGCGAGCGGTGCGCCGGCGCCGGCGGGGTGCTGAGCCAGGAAGGCCTCGGCGGCGCCACGCTCGGCGGGCTCCAGGCGGTCGTGCTCGTCGCGGCTGACGTCGATCGCGGTCACGTCGTCCCCGGCGCCTTCACGTCGGCCTTGGACCACTCGTCCCAGACTCCGACGAGGCCGTCGTCGAGGTCGGGGTACTGCGGCGACCAGCCGGCGGCGTGAGCGCGGGCGGGATCGACGATCACCGCGGGCATCTCGCCGGGCTTGGCCGGGCCGTGCGTGAAGTCGATGTCGGCTCCCGACACGCGTCGGACGGCGTCGATCACCTCGAGCACCGAGAGCGAGCTGCCCGAACCGATCACGGTCGATCCGGCCCATTCACTGGAGGTGAGGCCGAGGCGCATCGCGGCCACCACATCATGGGCGTGGACGTAGTCGCGCACCTGGGAGCCGTCGCCGTAGACCTCGAACGTCGTGCCCAGGCGGATGCACCGCATCAGCCGCGCGATGATGCTGTCCTTGGCCTGCATCCCCGGACCGTAGACGTTGGTGAGGCGGATACAGGCGCACCGCATACCGTAGGAGGCGGTGTAGGCCGACATGAGCATCTCGCCCGCGGCCTTGGTCGACCCGTACGGGGTGAGCGGGCGCAGCTTGGCGTCCTCGGTGATCTTCGGCTCCTCCATGGGGCCGGTGACCGCGTTGGTGGAGGCAAACGCCAGCGACGTGACGCCCGCGGCACGCCCGGCCTCGAGCAGGGCGTAGGTCCCGGCGACGTTGGTGCGAAACGTCTTGTCGGGCTCCTGGAGCGAGCGCAGCACCGAGGTCACTGCAGCGAGGTGCACGATCGAGTCAAAGCCGCCGTCAAACGCGGTGTCGAGGACGTCACGATCCGCGATGTCGCCTTCGACGAGGTCCACCGACGGGTCCGGGTGGGGCTGCAGGTCGACCACGCGCACCTGCGCGCCGTCGGCGGTCAGCCGCGAGACGACGTGGCGGCCGATGAAGCCGGAGCCGCCGGTGACCAGGACGCGGCGGCCTGCGAGGTCAGAGGAGCTGCTCATGTTCGTATGGTCTGCGAAGGGTGGTCCCGGCGCGAGTGAGCCGTGGCGGTGCATCACTGCCGGCCTCGGGCGGCGCGGAGGTGCCCAGCGAGCGCACGAGGATAGCCGACGCTGATACTTTCGGCCGGGCGTGTCCCACGGACCAGGTCCCCCGAGGCCCCCCGGCCCGGTCCCGGAG
>JBAQGP010000545.1:0-2479 GCA_049287845.1 Solirubrobacteraceae bacterium
GCGCCGAACAGCGATTCGGCGGCCGTGTTGGCCCAGATGACGGATCGCAGGTACAGCTCGTCGGCGTGCGGCACGGTCGCCCCGGCCCGGCTCTCGCCGTGCTCCCGCGCAACGACGGCGTCGAGCAGCTCGCCCAGCGGCCCACGACGATGCACGAGGGCATCGCGCATGTCATCGGCGAGCCCCAGTGAGTCCACCGCGTCGTGCATCGGGACGTCCATGAGCGCATCGATCACCGAGAACAGGCCAAGCGTGAACAACTCGGAGCCGCCGGCAAGCTCGAGCTCCTCGCCGGCCAGCTCGCAGAAGCGGGCGCGGGTCAACGCGGTGAGCGTGAGCTCGGTGGGCTTGTCGTCGATACTGGCCAAGACGCTGAGCGTCGACCAACGGCGGGCATTGTCGAGTCCCAGCAGCGCCAGCGCGTGCCCGATCGAGCGGACCTCGCTGCGGACCCCGAAGAAGGCGGAGTTGACGTAGCGCAGCATGCGGAAGCTCAGTGCGACATCGCGCGCGATGAGCTGGTCGACGTCGGAGAGCTCGACGTCGGGGCGCTGGAGCGCGGCAACCACCTGGAGCAGCGCGAGGCGGTTGGCGGAGATGCTGCGGGTGCCGACGACGGCCGGCTGGCAGAAGAAGTAGCCCTGGAACAGGTCGCAGCCGAGGCTGGCGCAGAACTCGTGGTCGGGATGGGTCGCCACCCGGTGGGCCAGCACCTGGCACGGATGGTCCCGGAGTCGCTGCACCGCCTCGCGGAGCCCGTCATGGCCCAGCTCGTGCACATTGAGCTTGACGACGTCGAACAGCTCGAGCGCCGCTTCCGTGTCCGGCTCGCAGCCGAACCCGTCAAGCGCGAGGCGATAGCCCCGGGCCTTGAGCTCGCGCAGCGCATCGACCAGCTCCTCGTCGAACAGCTCGGACTCTGAGATCTCCAGGCCGCCCAGACCCGGCGGGATCACATGGACGAGCCCATCCACCACGAACTCCCGCCCGACGTTCACCCACGCCCTCTTGTGGCCGACGATCCGCTTGAGCTCCAGCTCCGTGAACGAATTGAGGACCACCGTCGCGGTGGCGCGCCCGGGGTTGTCGGAGAGTCCGTCGCCGGCATATCCGCGACCGCGGAACAGCAGGTCATAGCCCACGACCTCGAGCTTGCGGTCAAAGATGGGCTGGCGCGCGATGAAGGCGGAGTGCATGGGGGTCCTCAGGGCATGTCGGCGTGGGGCGGTGGCCGCTGGAGCCGAACGTCAGCAGGTGGACCGGATGGCCGGTGCGACGGCTCGTCTGTCGGTCAAGCGTCATGGGGCGACCCCGCCGGCTCCCCCCCGCCACGGATCTCGGTGCGGATGGCCTTAACCGCCGCGGCGAAGATCTCCGAGAAGCTCGGAAACGGCTGGATGGTGTCGCGCAGGACCTCGACCGGTACCCGCGCGCGGATGGCCAGCGTCGCCTGCTGCAGCCACTCGCCGGCCTCGGGGCCGAGCCCGTAGGCCCCCGTCAGCACCTCCCCATCGCTGAGGAGGGTGAGGAAGCCGTGTGACTCGGCGTAGGCGTGGGTGTAGGTGGCGGTCTTGGCCACCTCTTTGAGCAGAGCGCTCCCGCTGAACCGCCCCTCGGTCGAGCCGACTGATCCCGCCTGGGGGTTGGTGTAGGTCACGCGAGGTACGGCCTCGTAGTGGGCTTCGCGCGGCTCGCCGAGGATGTTGGACGCCACGACCTCTCCCTGGTACTCGCCCACGTGCGTGAGCTGCCAGATGCCGGTCACGTCGCCGACGGCCCACAGGCGATCGCCGGCCCGAAGCTGCCCATCGACCGGAATGCCGTGCGGGTCCTCCTCGATGCCGACCGTCTCCAGGCCGATCCCGGCCACGCGGGGCCGGCGGCCGGTCGCGACGAGCAGGCGGTCGCCGCGCATCTCGCGGCCGTCGTCGAGCTCGAGCACAAAGTCGTCGCCGTCGCGACGCGCGGCGGTGGCTCGCACCCCGAGCGCAAGCTCGATCCCTTCGCCGCGCAGGGTTTCACCCAGCGCCTCGCCGAGCGACTTGGGCTCGCGCGACAGCAGATGCTCGGCTCCCTCGATCACCACCACCTCGGCGCCGAAGCTGCGCGTCACCTGAGCCATCTCGACCCCGGCCGGCCCGCCCCCCAGGACGAGCAGCCGCCGCGGCACCGCCTTCATGCCCGTGGCCTCGCGGTTGGTCCAGACGCCGTCGAGCTCGCGCAGGCCCGGAACGGGCGGCACGAATGGGTCCGCGCCCAGGGCGACGACGACGTTCTCGGCGGTGTAGCGGCGGCCGTCGACCTCGACGGCGCCCGTCCCGGCCAGGCGGCCGGAGCCACGGATGAGGTCGATGCCGCGGTCGGCCAGCCATTGGGCCGCGCCGGCGTCGGAGTACGCGGACACCATGAAGTCTCGCCAGGCCAGCGCGGCCGCCACGTCGACCGCCGCGGTGGCGGCGGCGTCCCGAGCGCCCTGCAC
>JBAQGP010000546.1:0-26114 GCA_049287845.1 Solirubrobacteraceae bacterium
GCCTCGGACGGTGACTTGAAGATGCCGTGCACCGCGCCCGGCACCCCGTACTCATAGGGACCGCCGACGACCGTCGGGACGGCGTCGAAGTTGAAGATCGGCGGCGGCGAGGAGACCTGCCACTCCAGCGTCATGGCCCGCCACGGGTTCGACGCGGCGCGCGGACCCCACTTCCAGCTGGCGACCATGTTGTAGAGGAAGATGAGCGTGCTGGCGCCGAGCACGAATGACGACAGCGAGATGAACAGGTTCCAGGCGGCGAACTTCGCGGCGTACTCGGCCACCCGTCGCGGCATCCCCTGGATGCCGATGAGGTGCATGGGGCCGAAGGTGAGGTTGAAGAAGATGAACGTCATCCAGAAATGCCATTTGCCCAGGCGCTCGTCGAACATCCGCCCGGTCATCTTCGGGAACCAGTAGTAGACGCCGGCGAAGATCGTGAACAGCGAGCCGCCGAACAGCACGTAGTGGATGTGGGCGACGATGAAGTACGTCTGGCTGACGTGGATGTCGAACGGGATCATGGCCAGCATCACGCCGCTGATACCGCCCAGCGTGAACATGGTCAGGAAGCCGAGCGCGAACAGCATCGGCGTGTCGAGGTGCAGCACACCCCGCCAGAGCGTGGCCAGCCAGGAGAAGATCTTGATCCCCGTCGGGACGGCGATGATGGCCGTGGTGATCATCATCGGGATCCGGATCCACGGGGACATGCCGCTGACGAACATGTGATGGGCCCACACGGTGAAGCCGAGCACGACGATCGCCAGCAGGGAGAACGCCATCATCCGGTAGCCGAAGATCGGCTTGCGCGACTTGACGGCGATGACCTCCGAGATGATCCCGAAGCCCGGCAGCATCATGATGTAGACCGCCGGGTGCGAGTAGAACCAGAACACGTGCTGGTACATGATCACGTTGCCGTTCTTGCCCGCCCCGACGAATGCGTCGAAGAAGTGGAAGTGCAGCGACACGTCGAGCAGCACGAAGAACTGAGAGGCGGCGATGAAGGGCGTGGCGATGACCACCAGCAGGGAGGTGGAGAAGTTGGCCCACACCAGCAGCGGCATCCGGAAGAAGCTCATGCCGGGGGCGCGCATGGTGATGATCGTCACCAGGAAGTTCAGCGCCGTCGCGATCGAGGAGGCGCCGGCGAGCTGGACGGCGACGGAGAAGAACAGCTGGCCCAGCGGCATCGTCGTCGACAGGGGGGCGTAGGCGGTCCAGCCGGCCGCGAAGGAGCCGCCGGGAGCCAGGAAGCTCATCAGCATCATCGTCCCGGCGAGCGGCAGCAGCCAGAAGGACAACGCGTTCAGGCGCGGGAAGGCCATGTCCGGGGCGCCGATCATCAGGGGGAGCACGAAGTTCGCCAGGCCGGCGAAGACCGGGATGACGAACAGGAAGATGAGCACCGTGGCGTGGACCGAGAAGACGCCGTTGTACTGCTCGGGAGTGAGGAACTGCATGCCCGGCTTGGCCAGCTGGGCGCGGATGAGCATGGCCAGCAGGCCGCCGACGAGCAGGAAGAAGAACGAGGTCACCGTGTACTGGATTCCGATGACCTTGTGGTCGGTGTTGACGCGGAAGTAGTCGCGCCAGGTGTGGGCGCCGTGGGAGGAGTGGTCCTCGGGGCGTGTCGCACGCCCGGAGATCCAGTAGAACCAGTAGTCGGCCGTGCCCAGGCCCACCAGGAAGAACAGCGGCACGGCGATGAGCGCCACGATGGTGATGGCGCTGCCGTCGATGACCGGATGCTGGTGCATCAGCCACCGTATGAGCACCGTCAGACCGAAGGCGAATGCGAATCCGATGACGTCATAAAGTGCCGCCCTATACCAGCCGGGCGCGCGGAGCTTTGCCGGAATGGCCATCAGCGCTTCTCCCTCCATGTGCTTTCGGTGCGTCTCATCAACCTGAGCTCCCGCTCACGCCCGGTCCGCTGGCATTGCCGCCGTACCCGGTCTCGCCGGATTGCTGCACATTCTGCGGTGTGCTCCCGACGGGCGGCGGGCCGCCCGCCTTCTGCTTGCCCAGCCACGTCCTGAACGCCGTGGGCGTGACCACATGCACCGGGGCGCGCATGAGCGAATGCCCTGGGCCGCACAGCTCCGTGCACTCGGCCGGGTAATTGCCCAGCCGCGTGGGCGTCACCCGCAGCGTGGTGGTGATGCCGGGCACGGCGTCGAGCTTGACGGAGAACTCGGGCACGAAGAAGCTGTGGATGACGTCGAGCGAGCGCAGGTGGAAGACCACCGGCCGGCCCTGGGGCAGATAGAGCTCGGCCGACAGGATCTGCTTGCCCTGGGCGGCGGGGTAGCCGAACTGGAAGGCGAACTGGCGCTCGGTGACGGTGACCACCATGGCTCCGGGGTGCGTCTTCTCGTTGGAGCGCAGCACCGAGTAGGCATACCCGCACAGGCTGACGAGCAAGATGGCCGGGATCGCGGTCCAGACCACCTCCAGGCGGGTGTTGCCGTGGATCGGTGGCCCGTCCTTCTCCTCCTCGCCCGGCTTCATCCGGAACTTCCAGACCGAATAGAGGACGACGGTCTCGACCAGGACGAAGATCGGCACCGACACGATCAGCAGCACGTCATAGAGCGTGTGGATGTTGTGGGCCTGCGTCGACCCGGCGGCGGGGAACCATGGGATCGACAACGCCACCGGGATCCCGATGACGATGGCGATGCCCCCGATCAGCCCCATCTGAAGCAGAGGTTTGTTACGCACGTCTCCCGCCTTGTGTCCTCATCTCCGCCCTGCATCCTATGGGTTCTGAGCGACGGACGGCACCTGCCATGTACGGCTGAGAGCCGTGCCCTTATGATTGAGGCAATCGTTGCAAACGCCGAGCGGAGGCGCACAATGCTCGTTTCAGAGGGAATGTCTGAAGTCGTGCTGACGATCGGCCCCGGTCACTCCCTGCGGGAGGCCGCCTCAGCGATGTGGGCGCGTCAGGTGGGAGCCGCCGTCGTCCACGATCCAGAGGCCCAGGCGCCGGGTGTCATCACCGAGCGCGACATCCTGCAGGCGGTGGCTCAGGGCATGGATCCCGATGCCGAGCCGGTCTCCGATCACCTCACCGCGAACCTCACCTTCGCGCGGCGCGACTGGTCGCTCGAGCACGCCGCCGCGACCATGGTCGCGGGCGGCTTCCGTCACCTCGTCGTCGTCGATGGCTCAGACGTGGTCGGGGTCCTGTCGATGCGCGACATCGTCCGGGTGTGGTGCGGCGAGGGGGCCGACTGCGACATCCCCGCCGCGCGGTAGGCGTTTTCGAGCTCAACGCCCTCGGCTCAGCGCCCTCAGGGGGCGCGGACGTCCGCGGGGGCCGCGGCTAGTGGTAGTGCTCTTCGGGGAGCTCTGAGATGTCGTGGCGCGTGTCGCGGATCCACATGGCGGTGGTGACCACGAACAGGATCAGGCCGACGATCGAGATGAACCAGTTGATCGTCGTCCCGATCACCATCAGGGTGATCCCCACCGCGCAGGCGACGGGCAGGAACGTCGGGCCGGGAAGGTGGATCTCCTCGCCGACGACGGGGGCGTCGTGCTCAGGCTCACTCACGAGTGAACGTAGATCGCGGCGGCGACGAAGGTGATGCCGAACATGAACAGGCAGGCCGCAGCCGCCAGCAGGCCGGAGCGCAGGTTCTTTCGGGCGAGCTTTCGGTCCATGGGCGTCCTAGATCGTAGTGGTTGTGGAGGTCCTGGTGATCCTCCCCGTGGCGGGGACGACCACTACAGCTTGACGTCGAGCACCATCGCCGCGAACAGCAGGGCCAGGTACACCATCGAGAACAGATATAGGCGCAGCGCGGTGCGCCGGTCGGCGCGGCGATACAGCCAGGCGGCGCCGCCGATGAAGACGAGTCCGAGCGCCATCGACGCGACCAGGTACACCCCGCCGAACACGCCCACGCAGAACGGCAACTGGCTGACGGCATAGAGCAGCGCCGCGTACAGGACGATGTGCAGGCGGGTGGTGTCCTCGCCACGCACCACCGGGAGCATCGGCACGCCGACCTCGGCGTACTCGTCCTTCATCAGCAGGCTGAGCGCCCAGAAGTGGGGCGGGGTCCAATAGAAGACGATCGCGAACAGGTAGATGGCCGTCCATGACAGCGAGCCGCGGGTGGCGGCCCAGGCCACCAGCGGCGGCATCGCGCCCGCGGCCCCGCCGATGACGATGTTCTGGGGCGTCCGGCGCTTGAGCCACATCGTGTAGACGCCCACGTAGCCGACAAAGCCGCCGAGGGCGAGCGCGGCGGACAGCACGTTGACGGTCAGAGACAGGAGCAGGAACGAGGCGACTTGGAGCGCCACGCCGTAGCGGACGGCGGCCCGGGGGCTGACCCGCCCGGACGGGACGGGCCGGTTGGCGGTCCGGTGCATCCGGGCGTCGATGTCGCGGTCCCAGTAGTGGTTGATGGCGCCCGCGCCTCCGGCCGAGAGGTAGCCGCCGGCGCAGGTCAGCGCGACCCGGGAGACCGACGGGTCACCCGCCACCTCCATCGTCATCACCGTCGTGAACAGCAGCAGCGATTGGACCTTGGGCTTGGTCAGGTCGACGTAATCGGCGACGCGCTGGCGGGTGCGCAGCGCTCCCGCGACGGTCGTGGCTGGGACGGCGGTCACCCCGAGGCTCCCGCACCCGGCTCGCCGTTGCGGGCGTCCGCGACCGTCGAGGAGCTCATCCGCCGGGGCGCGCGAACTGCTCGCTGCCGCCGCGCTTCTGGGTCACGCCGGTGGCGCGCTCCACCTGGCGCCGGATGTCGCGCATCGGCTCCACCGAGCGCACGCGTGGGATCTCGTCGAAGTTGTTGACCGGCGGTGGGGAGGATGTGAACCACTCCAGCGTGTTGCCCTTCCAGGGATCGGGGCCTGCGATACGGCCGACGTGCAGGCTCCGCGCGACGTTGATGATCGTCGTGAGAACCCCGAGGCCGAGCATGAAGGCTCCGATCGTCGAGATCAAGTTGTAGGTGGACCAGCCCAGCCCCGCGGGATAGCTGAAGATGCGCCGTGGCATCCCTGAGAGGCCGAGGGAGTGCTGGACGAAGAACGTCACGTTGAAGCCGATGAACATCAGCCAGAACGACAGCTTGCCCACGCGCTCGTTCAGCATGCGGCCGGTCATCTTGGGAAACCAGTAGTAGAGGCCGCAGAAGACCGTGAACACCGCACCGCCCATCAGCACGTAGTGGAAGTGGGCGACGACGAAGTACGTGTTGGTGAGCTGCCAGTCGACCGGGAAGACGGCCAGGAAGATGCCCGTGATCCCGCCGATGATGAAGTTGGCGATGAAGCCCACGGCGAAGTACAGCGATGTCGTCATCACGATCGAGCCCCGCCACAGGGTGGCGATCCAGTTGAAGATCTTGACCCCCGTGGGAACCCCGATGAGGAACGAGCTGAGCATGAAGAAGCCCAGCACGACGATGGGGACCGGCGAGGCGAACATGTGGTGGGCCCACACCAGCGTGGCCAGGAAGGCGATCACCGCGCTGGACGCCGCGATGGCCTTGTAGCCGAACACCGGCTTGCGGGAGAACACCGGGATGACCTCAGAGATGATCCCGAACCCGGGCAGGATCATGATGTAGACCTCGGGGTGGCCGAAGAACCAGAACAGGTGCTGCCACAGCACCGGCGACCCGTGCGCGGTGGGATCGAAGAAGTGGGTGCCGAAATGGCGGTCGGTCAGCAGCATCGTCACGGCCGCGGCGACCACCGGCAGCGCGATGATGAGCAGGACCGCGTAGACCAACAGCGTCCACACGAAGAGGGGCAGGCGGTTCCAGGTCATGCCCGGCGCCCGCATGTTCACGATCGTCGCGTAGAAGTTGATGGCGCCGACCAGCGACGAGATGCCGGTGATGTGGATGAGGAAGATCCAGGCGTCCTGGCCCCCGCTGGGCGAGTACAGCGACTCCGACAGCGGCGGATAGCTCCACCACCCGGCGCTGGGCGGATGGAAGAACAGGGTGGCGTAGAAGACGATCCCGCCGAACAGCAGCAACCAGAACGACAGCGCGTTGAGCCGTGGGAAGGCCATGTCCCGGGCCCCGATCATGAGCGGCAGGAAGTAGTTGGCAAAACCCGCCATGACCGGCACGACGAACAGGAAGATCATCGTCGTCCCGTGCATCGTCATGAGCGCGTTGTAGTGCTCGGAGGTGATCAGCGTGTTGCCGGGGACGGCCAGCTGGATCCGCATCATCAGCGCCTCCACCCCACCCAGGCAGAAGAAGGCAAAGGTGAGGACCAGGTACATGATCCCGATCTTCTTGTGGTCGGTCGTCGTGACCCAGTCCATCCAGCGCTTGGTCGTGCGCGGGGCGGTCACCTGGTGGGCGATGACCTGGGGAACCGGTCTCAGGACGTCTTCGCGGGTGATGGTCGCCATATGTCCCTTAGTTTCCTAGCTGGTTTGAGGCGGTGAGGACCGACCGGAGCTGGCCCACCTGGGCGTTCTGGGTCGCGATGAGCTGCTTCTGGCGCGCGAGCCACGCGGTGTACTGCGCCGGCGTGACCACGTGGACAAAGGCGATCATCGCCGCGTGGTTGGTCCCGCACAGCTGCGCGCACTGGCCGCGGAATGTGCCGGTGTGAAAGGCCTTGAACCAGGTATGGGTGGTGTACCCGGGGACCGCGTCGACCTTGCCGCCCAGCGACGGCACCCACCAGGAGTGGATGACATCGTTGGCCTGGATGTCGAGCACCACCGTCGTGCGCTCGGGAACGACCATGGTCGTGTAGGAGTAGGCCGCGAGCTTGGGGTTGAACGGGTCCGTGACGCAGTTGTCGCTGTAGACGTAGCGCCAGATGAACTGCCGCCCCTGGACACAGACGGTGAGCTGCTTGCCGTTCGGCGGCGTGGGGTTGCCGAGATCGGCCGACAGGACCAGCCCGTTCGCATCGGAGTTGGGCGGGTTGACGATGCTGGGCAGCTTGACGAACGTGACCACCGTCAGCACGACGAGGATCAGCGCGGCGGCGACGGTCCAGCCGATCTCCAGGCGGGTGTTGCCGTGGATCTGGGCCGCGACCGGGCTCTTCTTCGCGCGGAAGCGCCACACCGAGTAGAAGAGCGCCCCCTCCACGAGCACGGCCACGATCGCCGCGATGTACAGGATGATGTTGTAGAGCGAGCGGATGTTGTCGGCGTTGGGCGACCCACCGGCCTTGGGCGTGATGAAGTTGGCCAGCGCATCGGGCGCGATGACCAGAGAGCCGACCAGCACCACAGCGAGCATCCCGATCGCGCTGCGCAGGCGAGGCCGCCGGCCTGGATCTGGGTGCTCGCGGCGCCGGCGGCGGGACTTGGCGTCGTTGACGTCGGGTCGCAAGGCGGGCGGGATTCTATAAGTCCGGGCCGCTGCCCCGCGCCCCGGCATGCCGGCCGCGGCGATGGCGGAGGTCGCTGCACTGGTCGTCGCGGGGGCCTCGAAGTGAGCCACACGCGGCATTTTTCCGGTGTCGTTGGTCGGCTCTTTCTTATACTGGCGCGCGTTGCGAGCATCACGGGCCATGAGAGCGGGAGCCTGGGCCCTGGTCGCGGCGGGGATGGCGGCGCCCGTCCTGCGCCGCCGGGTCACGCTGCCCCCCGCGGCGGTCCTGGGAGCCGCCGCCCTGGCCGTCCCGTCATTGACCGTGGCGATGCCGCGCAGCCGCCTGCGCGACGCGGGCCTCGTGGGGCTGAACATGTGGGCCTACCTGGCCGCCTACGAGCTGCCCAACGACGATCCCGACGCACTGGCGGCCCGCGTGAAGATCGACTATCCGATCGCGATCGACCGGATCCTCGGACTGGGGGTGCCGCCCACGGCTCGCCTTCAGACCGATTTCTCAGACCCCGCCCACATCAACCGCTTCGAGCGGGTGCTGGTGTGGTGTCACTGGGTGTGGTTCGCCGTCCCCCACGGCAGCGTGGGCTACGTGCTGTGGCGCGACCCCGACCGCTTTCCCGCCGCCGCGGCGCGCATGTATGCGGTCTTCGATCTCGGGGCCGTCTTCTACTGGGCGATCCCCACCGCGCCACCGTGGTACGCGGCCCGCCACGGGCGGCTGCAGGACGGCGGTATGCGCGCGGTGCGCCGGATGATGATCGAGTACGGCCAGGAGTTCTGGGGCGACCGCTGGTCGGGCCTTTACGATGTCCTGGGGGGCAATCCCCTCGCTGCCATGCCGTCGCTGCATTTCGCCACCTCGCTGATGGCCGCCCATCTCCTCGGAGAGGTGGGACCGGTGGCCGGTGCCGTGGGCTGGTCGTACGCGCTCCTGCTGGGCGTGGCGCTTGTCTACCTCGGCGAGCACTACGCGGCTGATCTCGTCGGCGGCGCGCTGCTGGCCGAGACGGTGCGCACCCAGTCTCATCGCGCTCTCCCAGGCGTCAGGGCGCTTTCGCGGCGCCTGCAGGCGCTGCAACGGCGGGCAGCGCCCGGGCATTAGGCGCGTGACGATGCGAGGGGGAGCTCCCATCGAGCACGGTCGCCCCGGGGCGCCCGAGACTGATGAGGGTCTCGAGTCCCCCGACGACGACCGGGCGGCAACGGTTGCCGATGACGAGGCGGCGGCGCAGGATCGCTCGGGCCACACCGAGGAGATGCCGCGGATCCGCCTGACGAGGCGGAGCCTGGTGGTCTCAATCGTCTTCGTCGTCTCGGTCGTCGCCTTTCTCTACTTCGTGCTGCCCAAGCTGCTGGGCCTTCGCGACACGTGGAACCGCCTCCAGCACGGCAACGTGTGGTGGCTGGCCCTCGCTGCGGTTTTCGAGTGCCTCTCCTTCCTGGGCTACGTGGTGCTGTTCCGCGGCGTGTTCGTCCGGGGCAAGAGCCGCATCGGCTGGCGCGCGAGCTACGAGATCACGATGGCCGGGCTGGCGGCCACGCGCCTGTTCGCCTCCGCGGGCGCCGGCGGCATCGCGCTGACAGCGTGGGCGCTGCGGCGCTCGGGCATGGAGCCGCGCATCGTCGCCTGCCGGATGATCGCGTTCATGGCCGTGCTGTACGCGGTGTTCATGGGATCGCTGGTGATCGTCGGGCTGGGGCTGTACTTCGGGGTCTTCCCCGGGCAGAACCCCTTCGCGATCACCATGGTGCCGGCGATCTTCGGCGCGGGGGTGATCGCCCTCTTTTTGGCCGTGTCGCTGCTGCCCGGCGACTTTGACCGCCTGGTGGCGCGGTGGGCGCACGGCGGGCGCCTGGGACGGCTGGCCAGCCACGTCGCCGCGATGCCGGCCGCTGCGGCCAGCGGAGTTCGCACGGCGCTTCGCCTCGTACGTGAGCGCGACTCGTCGCTGCTCGGGGGCGTCGCGTGGTGGGGCTTTGACATCGCCGTGCTCTGGGCCTGCTTTCACGCCTTCGGGGGCGCGCCGCCGACCGCCGTCGTCGTCATGTCCTACTTCGTGGGGCAGCTGGGCAACGTGCTGCCCCTGCCGGGCGGGATCGGCGGGGTGGACGGCGCCATGATCGGCGCCTTCTCGGCCTTCGGGATCTCGCCGCCTCTGGCGGTGGTGTCGGTGCTGGCCTACCGCGCCTTCGCCTTCTGGCTGCCCACGCTGCCCGGCGCGGTGGCTTATCTTCAGCTGCGACGCACCGTCCAGCACTGGCGCAGCAGTCGAGAGCGCCCTAGCTATACTTAATGAAGTGACTGAGGCAGAACCCACAATCGAGAAGGCCATCATCGTCGGCAGCGGTCCGGCCGGCTACACGGCCGCCCTGTACATGGCGCGCGCCGAGTTGGACCCGCTGGTCATCGAGGGTTTCGCCTGGGGCGGCCTGCTTCAGCAGACCACCGACGTGGAGAACTACCCGGGCTTCCCGCCCGGGATCATGGGCCCGGAGCTCATGCAGCATTTCCGTGACCAGGCCGAGCGCTTCGGGGCACGCCTGGAGACCGACGACGTGACCGCGGTGGAGCTCTCCCGTGACGGCTCAGAGCCCCACAAGGTCTGGGTCGGCGACGACCTGCATCTCACCCGAGCGGTGGTGCTCGCCATGGGCGCTCAGCACCGCAAGCTCGGCGTGCCCGGCGAGCAGGAGCTCTCCGGTCGCGGGGTCAGCTACTGCGCCACCTGCGACGCGGCCTTCTTCAAGCAGGCCCCGACGCTGATCGTGGGCGGAGGCGACTCGGCGATGGAGGAGGCCATGTTCCTGGCCAAGTTCGCCTCCAACGTGGCGATCGTCCACCGCCGCGACGATTTCCGCGCCTCCAAGATCATGCTGGAGCGCGCTCGTGCGGTCCCCAACATCGAGTGGCTGACGCCCTATGTGGTGGACGAGTTCAGCGCCGGGGAGGGCAAGTCGCTGTCCCTGGCCCGGCTGCGCAACACCGCCGATGGCTCTGAGAAGACGATCGAGATCACCGGCGCCTTCATCGCCGTGGGCCACGACCCTCAGTCCCAGCTCGTTCAGGGCCAGGTCGACACCGACGACGGCGGCTATGTGGTGACCCAGGGCAAGTCCACGCTGACCAACATCCCGGGCGTCTTTGCCGCCGGCGATCTCGTGGACCACACCTACCGCCAGGCGATCACCGCTGCCGGGTCGGGGTGCCAGGCCGCGCTCGACGCCGAGTGGTACCTGCGCGACACCGCGCCTTTTAGCAGCGCCGCGCGGGTCGCGGCCAGCTAGCGTCCGGCGCCTCGCTCCCGTGCAATCTGCCCCCGTCGAGGGCACCCGGCGCGGCCAGGTCCTTGCGAGGCCGTCGTCAGTTGTAGGGGCAGCCCTCGGCCGGGCCCCACGTGCCCGACGGGGGGTGCTGGCCCATGAGGAGTCCGAAGTCCTGCGTCCAGGTCCCCGCCAGCGTGCTGTAGCCGGAGATGGAGCTGTCCGAGACCCCGGTGCCAACGTAGCGGTAGACGGGGTTGAGGATGTTCTGGCAGTGACCCTTGCTGGCCATCCATGCCTTGACCACCGCGGTGGGAGTGGCATAGCCGGTGGCGATGTTCTCGCCGACGTTGGACCAGTCAAAGCCGGCAGCGCTGATGCGCGCGGCGAAGTCGGCGCCGTGGCTGAAGTCCCGGTGGGTCACCATCACGTTGGTCCAACCCTGGGCGGAGCGGTTCAGACGCGGGTTCTCGCGCAGACGCGGCAGGCCGCGGCTCTGGCGCTGCTCGTTGATGAGGCATACCACAGCGCGCTGAAGCTGGACGCGGGGACTGCGCGCGAGCGAGGAGTGCGCCCCGGCGCAGCGGGGAATGTGTGCAGCGGCCACCGAGGCGAAGGACAGCGACGCGACCAGCATCGCAACCAGCGTCGCGACGCGGCGAGCGGCAGTCCAGGCACGTGCCTTTACGAGGCACAGCACAGCTGTGTCTGAGTCACTCATGTGGACATCCCTGTGATCGGCAGCACTCTGGCGGCTTTGAGTGATGACCGAAGCCGACCGGACAAACGTCCAATCGGCAGACCGGCACCCTACACGAACCTGCCGTCGGCTGTTGTTTCACCGGGCCTACCTCCCGGTGTCGGCCCGGTCCTACCCTTGCGGCACGGGAATCACACCCTGCCCGGGGGGAAACTTCGCCGCAGGGTCCACAAGCGCACCACATCTTCGGGGAGAACTTGTGCGTCTTGGTGCCCCTGCACCCGCTCTCCCGATTTCCGGGAGCTGGATACCCCGGAATCTAGGACCGAACAACCCTGAGCTCAGGGCCGCAGGACGATTTTGAGCGCCTCGCGACGGTCATAGATCGCATAGCCCTCGGGCGCATCGTCCAGCGACATGTGGTGGGTGACCAGCGGCGTGGGGTCAAGCGTCCCGGATGCCAGCATCCCCAGCACCCGGTCGACGTGCCCGATGACGTTGGCCTGGCCCGTGCGCAACGTGAGGCCCTTGATCCAGACGACGCCCATGTGCACCTGGCAGGGCTCGGCGTAGACGCCGATGGCGACCACGGTGCCGGCGTTGCGCGCCAGCCGGATGGCGAGGTCCAGCGCATCGGGGTGGCCGACGGCGTCGATCGCGGCCGCGACACCGCGGCGGTCGGTCAGCCTCCTGACCACCTCGCGCGGCTCGGACTCGGTGAGATGGACCGGGACCGCCCCGAAGCCGCGTGCGACCTCCAGCCGCGCCTCGACGCTGTCGATGGCGAACACCGGCCCGGCGCCCGCGGCGACGGCGATCTGGACCGCGCACAACCCCACCGGCCCCAGGCCCAGAACGGCGATGCTGTCTCCGGGCCGCGCGCCGCTGGAGTCGATCGCGTGGTAGGCGGTGCCCATCACATCGCCGGCGAAGAGGGCCACATCGTCGGTCACACCGTCGGGCACAGGGCGCAGCGTGAGATCGGCCATCGGCACGAGCGCCTGGTCAGCCTGCGTGCCCGGCAGCGAGCCCAGCGCCTCGCCGTGACCGAACACGCGCACCCGATCGCACTTCTGGTAGACGCCGCGCATGCAGTAGAAGCACGTGCCGCACGCAGTGTGAAAGCACCCGCAGACGCGATCGCCCACCTGGACGCGGGTCACCGCATCTCCGGCGGCCAGAACCCGGCCGACGAACTCGTGGCCGATGGTGAACCCCGGCTCCATCTTGACCCGGCCGTGGTAGATGTGCAGATCCGAGCCGCAGATCCCGCTGGCCTCGATGGCGACGATGGCGTCATCGCGGCCCTGCAGCTGGGGATCGGGTCGCTCGTCGACCCGGACCTCCATGGGCGCCTGGAACGTGACCGCTCTCATGACGCCTCATCCGCGTAGGAGAAGAAGCCCTCGCCGGTCGCGCGTCCCAGCCGCCCCGACCAGCCCAGCCGTCGCATCAGCGGCGCTGCGCGGTAGCGCGCCTCGCCGCGTTCCAGCGCAAGTGCGTCGAGCACGGCCAGCACGTGATCGAGCCCGATCTCATCGGCCCAGGCCAGGATCCCGCGCGGATAGTTCAGCCCGTGGACCATGCCCGTGTCGATGTCCCGTGCGCTGCCGACGCCCTCGCCCAGGGCGAACGCGGCCTCGTTGATCACCTGGCAGACGATGCGGCCGAGCACCAGCCCCGGAGCGTCGCCCACCCACTCGGTGTGCTTGCCCAGGGTGGAGAAGAACCGCGCCGCGGCCGCGGCCGCCGACGCCGCGGTGTCCGGGCCTCGCGTCAGCTCGACCAGGGCACTTGCGTCCAGCGGGAGCAGTGCGTGAAAGCCGACAGCCGAGCCCCCTGGGTCAAGGGCCGCCAGCGAGCCCGCGGCGCAGCAGATGGCGCGCGGCCCCCCCTGGAGCGGCGCCTCGGGCTCCTCGCCGTCGAGGCTCAGCTCCATGATGAGGAACGGGGCGGGCCCGTCCACGGCCTCGGCTGCCGTGGCGACCTCCCACCCGGCCTCCACTGCGGCGTCTTCGAGCGCGAGCGCCAGCGGGGAGTCGCCGGAGATGACGACCAGGCCGTCGCCGCCGCCGAGGGCCGGGGGCTCGGGGTCGGGATCGCGGTGGGGGCCGGACTCCGGATAGTCGTAGAAGCCGCGACCGGACTTGCGGCCGGTGCGCCCGGCAGCCACCGTCCTGACCGAGATCGGTGACGGCTGCCATCGCGGCTCGCCGAAGCTCTGCTCATAGAAGGAGCGCGCGATATCCAGGCCCACGTCGACGCCGACGAGGTCCATCAGCTCAAACGGCCCCATTCGGAAGCCGCCGCCGAGCCGGCAGATACGGTCGATCTGCTCCACCGTGGCCATCCGCTCGGCCAGGAGCTTCAGCGACTCCAGGCCCCACGGCCGGTTGCAGCGGTTGACGAGGAAGCCCGGTCCGTCCGCCGCCTCGATCACGCGCTTGCCCATGGCCTCGCCGCAGGCACGGGCGACCGCGAGGGCTCGCTGCGACGACTCGGCTCCGGCGACCACCTCCAGCAGCGCCATCAGCGGGGGCGGATTGAAGAAGTGCATGCCCACCACGCGCTCCGGATGCCGCGCGGCCGGCGCCAGCGCGGTCACCAGCAGCGAGGACGTGTTGCTGGCCAGCACGCACTCGCCCGAGACGATCTCCGCCAGGCGGGAAAAGAGCTGATGCTTGAGCTCCACGCGCTCGGGCGCGGCCTCGATGACGATCTCGCAGTCCGCGAACTCCTCGAGGGCCGCGGCCGGGCGCAGGCCCGCCTTGGCGGCAGCGGCGGCGGACTTCTGCATCCGCCCCTTGCTCACCTCCCGGTCGAGCTGGCGCAGGATCCGGGTCATCCCACGTTCCAGCGCCTCGGGGTCGGGGTCATGCAGGAGCGTCTGCATGCCCGCCACGCAGCCGAGCTGCGCGATCCCGGATCCCATCGTCCCCGCCCCGGCGACTCCGAGCACCGAGGGCGCGCCGGCAGGGGTCACGATGGGATGAGTGCGTTGATGCCGGTGAGCGCCCGACCGATGATGAGCTTCTGGATCTGCGAGGTGCCCTCGTACAGGGTGGTGACACGCACGTCGCGAAAGTAGCGCTCCACGGGATGGTCGTCGACGTAGCCCGAGCCGCCGAGGACCTGGATGGCGGTGGTGGCGCAGCGGTTGGCCGCCTCGGTGGCGTACAGCTTGGCCACGGAGGTCTCGGTGGAGTTCGGCTGCCCGGTGTCCTTGAGGTAGGCGGCGCGATACACCAGCATCCGCGCGGCGTCGGTCTCCACCTTCATGTCGGCGAGCATGGCCTGGACGAGCTGGAAGCTGGCGATCGGCCGGCCGAACTGCCGGCGTTCCTTGGCGTAGTCCACGCAGTAATCCACGCACCCCTGGCAGATGCCGACGCACCCCGCGGCCACGCTGTAGCGCCCGGACTCGAGCGAGGTCATGGCGATCTTGAACCCATCGCCGATCTGCCCGAGCAGGGCGTCCTCACCGACCGCGCAGTCACTCAGCGAGATGGAGGCGGTATCGGAGCCGTGGAGGCCGAGCTTGCCATGGATCTCCTGCGGCTGGTAGCCCTCGTTGCCGTCGGTCTCGACGAGAAAGCACGCCAGCCCCTTGTGGGACTTCTCGGGATCGGTCTGGGCGAAGATGAGCGCCAGGTTGGCGACGGTGCCCATCGAGATCCACATCTTGGCGCCGTTGATAACCCATCCCGAGTCCGTCTGGCGCGCGCGTGTGCGCTGATTGGCCGCGTCTGAGCCGGTGTCGGGCTCGGTGAGGCCGAAGCATCCCAGCCATTCGCCCGAGCACAGCTTGGGCAGGTAGCGCTCCTTCTGCTGCGCGGTGCCCCAGCGGACGATCGCCGAGCACACGAGCGACGTCTGCACCGACACGACGGTGCGCATCGAGGAGTCACCGCGCCCGATCTCCTCCACGATCAGCCCATAGGTGAGGTAGTCCAGCCCCGCGCCGCCGTAGTCGGCCGGCACGATCGCGCCGAGATAGCCCTGCTGGGCCAGCTTGGCCACCAGTTCGATGTCGAAGTGGGCGTTGCGATCGTTGTCGCGCGCCCGCGGCACGATCTCCTTGTCGGTGAAGTCGCGTGCCGTTTCCTTGACCAGTCGTTGCTCGTCGGTGAGTGCGAAGTCCATGGCCCGGCACGCTACACGAGTGAAGACACGACCGGCCCCCGCAGCGGAGGCTGCGGGGGCCGGAGCCAACCCTCTCTGAGTTGGCGGCCGTCTGTCGAGCTAGCTGGTCGGCAGTGTCGACAGCGGAGGCTGCGACACGACGATCGTGACCGGCGCCGAGGCGCCACCCACGTTGGCGGGGCCGCCGGTGATCCGAGCACGGAACTCCTTGGTTCCCGCGGTCCCGAACGTCCAGCTGAACTGGAACGTCGAGGCGCTGTTGACGAAGCGGACCTCGACGGTGTGCCAGTCGCCGTCGTTACCGAGCTTCTGCAGGTAGATCACATGACCGGCCTTGTCAGGTGACACGCTGCCGGTGAACACGACGTGCCCCTCGACGGCCGATGTCGCCGAGCTCGAGGACATGGTCACGACGTCCTGCACCCCTTGGAACAGCACCGCTGTGTGACGGCGCGGGGCGAAGGTGGTGCGCACGAGGTACAGCTCGTTGGTGGACGAGGCCACATTGGCGAAGCTGTAGCTGCCGTCGGCACCCGTCGTGGTGGTCAGCAGCTCCCGGTAGGGCCCGTTGCTCTGAGGCACCTTGGCGAACAGGCTCACGCTGGTGTTCGGCTCGCCGGTCGTGGACCCAGGAGAGTCCAGCACGCCCGAGATGGTGACGGCCTGACCGTTCTGCACGATCGGGTCAGACGTGTTGATGGTGAATCCCGGCGCCTCGGTCTGCTCGATGACCACCGACGCGATGTCCGAGACCGACGCCGTGTTGCGAGCGTCGCCGCGGAACTTCACGCGCACGTCGTAGGCGCCGGGGACCCGCCAGGCGTTCGAGATCGTGTAATTGGAACCAGGCCCGACACGGGCGGTCTTGATGGTGGTCCAGTCGTCGCTGGAGGCCTTCTGCTGCTGCAGCGCGACGACGCCCCCACGGTGGTCGGGAGTGACATGGCCACTGAACACGATGGGGTGACGGGTCAGACCGCCGGTGGAGCTGGCCGCCAGGCTCACCAGCGCGTCCACCCGCTCGTGAACCGTGCGGCTATGGGTCGGCCCAGGACCACGCACGAACCATTCACGGTTGGTGTCCACGATGCCCTCCTGGCGGGTGAACTCGTACTGACCGTTGGCGTTGGTCCGCGTGACGCCGATGACCGTGAACCCGGGGTCCGGGTTGATCCGGTGATACAGCGTGATCACCTGGTTGGCGTGGCCAGGTCCTTTCAGTTGGCCGAAGATGAGTACGGCCTCGCCGGCGATGATGTGCTGCGGTACGGCGTGAATGGTGAGCCCGCGGTTGTGCACCGGAGCCGCGCCGGCAAAGCTCGGAGCAGTGGCGCTCGCCAACGCGGCCAGCGCGCAGGCAAGCACAGTGATGCGAAGACGCATGAAGCCTCCTTGACCCTGCATGTGTAGAGAAAAGCCTCCGCCGATTGCCGGCCCGCGCGTTCGGAGGCGATGACGTCCTGCATAAACACGACGTCAATTGCGAAGTTGCGCACCGGCTGCGCGGGGCACGGGGCCCTGCCGGTTAGACTCGCCGCCGGTGGACTCGTTCGCACTCGTGCTGCTCGCCGGGCTGGCCATTCTGGTGCTGTGGGTCTGGATCCTGGGGCGGGCCAACCAGGGGCGGAGTATGGAGCCGTTCGGGTTGCGGTCGGCTCGCCAGATCACCGAGGACCGCGAGGAGCTCGAGGCCGAGGACCTCGCCCAGATGCTGGAGGCCCACAACGAGCGCCGCCGCCGGCGCGGGGAGGCAGACGTGACGGTGGCCGATCTGGAGCGCCGCGTCACGGAGGATTTCAACGAGCAGCGTCGCCGGCGCGAGTCCTACCTCGCCGATCGCGAGCTCGATGAGCTCCTCGAGGCCACCAACGTCCGCCGCCGCGCTCGCGGCCTGCCCGAGCGCAGCCGCGAGGAGGTCCGGCGTGAGTTCGGACCCGGCGCCGCCGGCGGTAGCTGAGCCGACATGGCGCGCTGCCTGATCGTCGGGTGCGGATGCCGGGGCCTTGAGCTGGTGAGCGCGTTGCGCAGAGCGGGGCACGCGGTCCGGGGCACGACACGAGACCCGGCGCGACGTGCGGAGATCGCGGCGGCCGGAGCCGAACCGTTCGTCGGTGACCCGAACCTCGTTGGGACCTTGGCACCCGCGCTGGCTCAGGTCGGCGTTGCCTGCATCCTGCTCGGGTCGGCCGCCGGGACCGAGGAGGAGCTGACCGCCCTCCACGGCACAAGGCTGGACATGCTGCTGGAGCGGATGCTCGACACCACCGTGCGCGGCGTGGTCTACCAGGCCGCCGGCAGCGTCGAACCCGCGACGCTGCGTCGAGGTGCCGCGCGGGTGCGCGATGCCTGCGAGCGCTCGCTCATCCCCTACCAACTGCTGACGGCCGACCCGGGCAGCGACGAGGCGTGGCTGCCACAGGCCGTGGCGGCCGCGGAACGCGCGCTGCTCGGCCGCGACCAATACGCCCGCTGAGCCGTCGGCCGGTCACTCCACCCGCTGGTCCGTCAGCGCCCCGATTCGCTCGAACAGGTCGGCCAGGATCCGTGCCGTGGCGCCCCAGATGAGATCGTCGCCGACGACGTAGGTGTCGGTGCGGATGGGAACCCCACGACGCAGGAGGCTCCGGCGCCCGTAGCCGGCCCGGAGGTCCTGCAGGGCCAGCTCGAGTACCTCCGCGACCTCGCGCGCCGACAGGGTCCAGGCCATGCCGGGCTCGATCAGGCCGACGAAGGGGTAGATCGCATAGCCGGTGGCGATGGTCGGTGTGGGCGCCAGCGCGCCGAGCACCCGCACCGCCGAGGGCGCCAGCCCGATCTCCTCCTCGGCCTCGCGCAGTGCGGTCGACATCAGGTCCGGGTCGGTGTCGTCATGCCGGCCGCCGGGGAAGGAGATCTCGCCGGGATGGCGGCGCAGATCATTGCGGCGCCGGGTGAGCACCGCGTGCAGCCGGCCGTCATCGAGGTAGAGGGCGACGAGTACCCCGGCGTCCGTCCGGCCGCGGACGTCAAGCTCGCTCGCGTCCGCCGGATCGAGGAGAACCGCTGAGAGCCGCTCCGCCAGCCCGGTGGACATCGGCTCGCGCTCAGGCCAGCGGGTTGAACAGCAGGCCGGTGGGGACCTTGGGGAAGAAGTAGGTCGACTTGGGCGGCATGCTCTCCCCCGCGGCGGCCACCTCCTGCACGCGCTCCACGGGCGTCGGAGCCATGAAGAACGCGGCGTCGTACTCGGCGCTCTGCACCAGCTCGAGCGCCTGCGCGAAATCACGGGCGTAGCCGAGGCCTTCGAGATGGTCGATGTCGTCGTCGGTCATCTCCAGGGCGCCCTTGAGGATGAGCGCCTCGAGCACCGCTGTGTCGAGCCGCCGGTAGGGCTCCGCCCGGCCCGGGAGCGCCGCGTCGGCGACGGCGGGGTCGCGCAGGGTCAGCATGAAGGGCCGTTTGAAGTGCGCATCGATGTAGCCCATCCGTACCGTGTCCGAGGCGGCCGGCGCCAGCGCCGCGGAGTCCTCGAGGCGCTCGATCTCGAAGTCGCGCCGTAGGGCCACGGCGAGCGTCTCGTGCTGATCGGGACGCAACCCCCGGATGAGTCGATGGGTGGGAAACACAGTCAGTCCCGGATCCTGAAGCGCGACCAGGCACATCAGCACGTAACGGTGTGGCCCCTCGCCGCCGATCTCCTGGGCATAGACGCGGGCTGTCTCGTAGCGGTGGTGGCCGTCGGCGATGAGCAGCTCGGTCTCGGCCAATACGTCCTGCACCGCGGCGATCGCGGCCGCGTCGTCCACGCGGCCCAGGCGGTTGACGGTGCCGTCGTCGTCGGTCGTCTGCGCCCATACCTCGTCGCCGCCGGCCCGGCTCAGGGCTTCGGCGACGGCGCCCGACGGATCGGAGAACAGCGAGAAGATGGGGGAGAGGTTGGCCTTGGTGGCGCGGGTCAGGCGGAGCCGGTCCTCACGCGGGCCGGGATGGGTGCGCTCGTGAGGGCGAATCCGGCCGGGCCCGTATTCCTCCACGCGCACGCGCGCGAAGTGGCCGTGGCGCGTGCGCTGCCGCCCGTCGGGTCCCACATAGTCCTGGGACAGAGTCCACAGCGCCGGGGCGTCGTCGAGCACGACCGCGCCGTCCGTGCGCCAGTTCCCGAGGAGCGCGGCCGCACGGTCGTAGCGGTCCTCGCCGCCCTGGGGCAGATCGATGCGCACGACGTTGTACGGCGAGCGGTCCTGGAGCGCGGCCCGTTGTGTCTCATCGATGACGTCGTAGGGCGGAGCGACGACGTCCTGGAGGCCGCCCGTGCGGTCGAGGTCGTAGCGCAGCGCCCGGATCGGTTGGATGTCTGCCATCGACGGCGCCCGAGGCTAACAGGAAGGTCACGAGGGCCAGTCCAGTGGTTGATTACACTCGGCCGACCACGGGGCGTGGCGCAGCCTGGTAGCGCGCCTGCTTTGGGAGCAGGAGGTCCCCGGTTCAAATCCGGGCGCCCCGATGATCAACCGCGGCACTGCGCCGGCAGGCGCACCGCCGGCGTGCCTATCGGCCCTTGGGCCCCTTCTTGGGACGCTCAGGGCGCGGGGGGTACTTGCGGCGCTCCTCCTCGGTCATCTGCCGAATGACGAGCGACCCGTCGTCGACCTGCTCCTTGACCTGGGCAAGCTTCTCCTGGCGCTTCTCTTCGGCCTTCTCGCGGCCGGTCTTCATTCGGTCACCCCCGCTGTGAGCGTTGTCCGGTTGCGGCGCACCTCATGCCACGACCTACCCGTGGCGGACCGCTTGTACTCGTGGGCCCCTCTGGTGGGGACGGCGAATGCGTGCATCACGCCGACATGGTGGCAGTCCTCGCGGCGGCTTGAGTACGCCGGTGGACGCCAGGACCCTGCGACGCCGCGGCGCTCGCTGACTCGCGGGCCCACGCGCGGCCGTTAGCGCTCGCTGACCCGCGGGCCCACCCGCGGCCGTTACCCTCAGCGCCGAGCCCCCGTAGCTCAGTGGACAGAGCGACGGACTTCTAATCCGTTGGCCGCAGGTTCGAATCCTGCCGGGGGCGTGGAGGGGGGTGCGCTCCGCAATCTGTCGCTGGTAGATTCAGCTGTCCCGCGGTGGGCGTAGCTCAGTTGGTAGAGCTCCTGGTTGTGGTCCAGGCGGTCGGGGGTTCGAGTCCCCTCGCTCACCCTCCGTAGGAAAGCCGCGCTTGGCAGCGCGTTTCAGGATGGTGCACCAGCGGCACTTCATCCTCGAGCCGGCCGCTGCAGCAGTCAGCGGCCGACGCGAGGCGAGAGCCGCGCTGACTAGTTGGCTGCGACGCCGATTCGATGCCCTTGGGCGTCGGCCAGAACGCCGAAGCTGACGCCTGGCACCTGTTGCACTGGCTGAATGATCCTGCCGCCGAGTTCCTCGGCTCTGCTCAGCGTGGCGGCGACATCGTCGACAGCGACGAAGAAGAGGACTTCGTCATCGGGTCCCTGGAGCGGGCTGATCGCCACCGCTGGTCCTGTCTCGGCACCCGTATCCATGAAGGTATAGCCGGGGAAGCCACCGTCGGACGCCACCTTCCAATCAAATAGCGCGGCCAAGAACTCTCGAGTCGCGTCCGCGTCCTGCGAGCGGATCTCGGCGTGAATCACTGGGTGAGGCATCGACACTCCTTTAGTGCGATCGTGACGGCCCCGGTGGCCGGCATCGCTCCAATGACGATTGCGCTGCGCCGATGGGGACATGCTCGTCGAACATTCACGCGTTCATCGCGACAGGAGGCGCAGGTGAGCAGGCTTCCGCGGCTTCACGATCTCCCTCGTCGTCGGTCAACCGTCGACCGTCGACTCGCTCCTGACGACGGCGCTCGCCGGCGGGGCCACCACGCCGAAGCCCGCCGAGAAAGGCTTTGTGGGAAGAGGATTCTCATGGTGTCGGTCGCAGCACGACCCGTGCCGACCACGGGTCTGCTCCCAGGACGCTGATCAAGCGCCCTGGGCTCTGACCTACGAGGAACCGCGCCCCCAACCGCTACAACGATCAAAGCACACAAACCTTTCGCAAACCTGGGCCCGCTGCCCCTCTCGCTTCTCGCCGCCGTCCGTGACCACGGCGGTCGAGACGAGATCGACGACGAGTTCCCCACCTGGCACTGACTCGTACGCCATCGCCACATGCTGCGGGCTCCGATGGGGCCGCCCGGTGCCAAGGCGCTGCCCGACCGCTTCGCTTACGCTGACGAGCTGTGGACGTGGATCGCGACGCCTCGGCCCCATCCTCCGCTCGGCGGCCGGGCGTTTCTCCGGACACCGTGCGGAGCTACCGGTACCAGTTGACGCCCGGGGAGGACGTGATCGACACCGCGACATGGGCAGGCTCGGTGCCGCAGGTGAATGGGATCGCGCCGCGCGTGAGGATCGGTCGTAGCCGCTGGTTCAACCTGCTGTGGCTGCTTCCGATCTCGTTCTTGCTGCTCATCATCGCGATCGCCGTAGCCAAGGGTCTACGCGATGAAGCGTTCATGCAGCGGTTCATCCGGCAGTACCCGGGGACCGCCGTGAGGACGCCGCCGGCGGGGACGACCGGCTTTCCCGGCTGGGTGGACCTGCAGCATTTTCTCAACTTGTTCCTCATGATCTTCATCATCCGGGCGGGCGTTCAGATCCTGTCCGATCACCCTCGGCTGTACTGGACCCGTCATTCCACCCCAGGCCGGGATTGGTTTCGGATCCAGAGGCCGGTCCCCGCCGACCCGTTGTGGACGGCCAAGCAGGACTCGATCAGCCTGCCGGGCCAGGTGGGCCTGCCGGGGCTTCGGCACTCCATCGGCCTGGCCCGGTGGTGGCACCTGAGCGCCGATGCGCTATGGCTGCTCAACGGCGTCGTGTTCTACATCCTGCTGTTCGTCACCGGCCGCTGGCACCGCCTGATACCGACCAGCTGGGACGTGTTCCCCAACGCCGTGTCGACGCTGGTCCAGTACCTGTCGTTGAACTGGCCGGCTGAGCACGGCTGGGTCGCGTACAACGGCCTGCAGCTGATCGCGTACTTCCTCACCGTCTTCATCGCCGCCCCGCTCGCCCTCATCACGGGCCTCGGGATGTCCCCCGCGCTCTCCGCCCGGTTCAAGCGGATCAGCCGGATCTTCAGCATCCAGACGGCACGGTCGCTGCACTTCCTCGTGCTCGTCTGGTTTCTGATCTTCATCGTCCTCCACGTGACCTTCGTATTCACGACGGGGCTGCTGGTCAACCTCAACCACATCTACGCCGGACGGACCGACGACGGCTGGATCGGGTTCGGAGTTTTCGCCGCCTCAACGGTCGTCGTGATCGCGGGATGGGTCGCTGCGACGCCATTCACGATCCGCCACCCTCGAGTGGTACAGCGGGTTGGTCAGGCCATCGTCGGCCCGGTGCAGCACCTGTTCGAGCATGTTGACCCCAAACCCGGGGAGTACAGCGAGAAGGACATCTCGCCCTACTTCTGGCACAACGGTCAGTACCCGGACTCCGACGAGTACAAAGCGCTGTTCGACGGCGACTTCGCCGACTACCGGCTGCGGATCAATGGTCTGGTCGAGAACCCCGTCGAGCTCGACCTTGCGCAGCTGCGGGCGCTACCTCGCCACGAGCAGATCACCCAGCACTTCTGCATCCAGGGTTGGTCCGGGGTCGCCAAATGGGGCGGGGTATCGATGGAGGCCATTCTGGATCTCGTCAAGCCGCTTCACGACGCGAGGTGGGTCGTGTTCTACTCGCTTGGCGAAGGGGCGGACAAGGGTATCTACTACGACGCGCATCCGATCGAGCACATGAGCCACCACCTCACCATGCTCGCGTACGACATGAATGACCAGCCGCTTCCGTTCGGGCATGGGGCCCCGCTACGTCTCCGCAACGAGATCGAGCTCGGCTTCAAACAAGTCAAATGGATCAAGGGGATCGAGTTCGTCGCGCACTACTCAGAGGTCGGCGGCGGCTACGGCGGCTACAACCAGGACCATGAATTCTTCGGCTATCGACAATCCATCTAGCGCCCGCCACGACGCTGACAGGCAGACGCCAGGTCAGCGAGGCGGTTGGGCACGTGAGACAGAAGGGGATGAGATGAACAGCTGGACGATCACAAACCTGGATCTGAAACCGCACGCGCCCGAGATCCTCGCCTCGACAGACGACGCCCGAGCGATCGCCGTGATGATCCCGGCTGGCGAGAGCTTCGGCGACCACCAGGTTCACGAAAGCGCGTGGGTCACCGTGATCGACGGGGACGTCGAGATCACGAGCAACGATGGAGAAAGCGTGATCGGCAGTACAGGGCTCGTGGTCGCCTTCGCCCCCAACGAACGCCACGCCGTGCACGCCCGCTCCGATGCTCGCCTCCTGCTGCTGCTCACCCCCTGGCCAGGAGTCGACCACCCCGGAGCGATGACACTGGAGCAGAAGGCGACGGCGCGCCACGACGCCGCCGAACGACGACCAAACCCCGGTGGATGAACCGGCGCGACGATGACTCGAGGCCGCGGATGCCCAGGGCGGTGGTGCGGCGTGCGGTGAGCGTCGGTTGGTGAGACGACCGGCGCGCCCCGGTTAGGGCACGATCTGCGTTTTGCTCACCGTCCTGCGGAGGGTGAGAGTCAGCGTCGTGTGGGTCGTGACGCTGTATGGGCCGTCGGTGAACGAGTCACCGTGCAAGGCGACGGTGAGCGTGGGGTGTCGCAGTGCGCTCAGCGGGAGCGAGGCGCTGGTGAGCTGGTGGGATCCGAGCTGGGGTCCCGGACAGCGCGTGCGCAGCGGGTCTGCGGCCTGAGAGGCCGTGGGGGAGACCGAGATCTGCAGCCGGTCGGCCCGCTGGCGCAACTCGATGCCGGCCTGCCGCAGCCGGGTCTGGTCGTGGCAGGTGCCGGCCCCTTGGGGCAGGTTGGCGATGACCTCACCGTGGTGCAGCGGCGCGGCACCGCCGCCCTGCACGCTGATGCCCGCTGGGTTCCCGCCCTTCGCCACGCCGAGCGCGGCCAGCAGATCACGCTTGGGACGGTGCAGGGCGGCGGTGGCGCTCAGCGAGACCGACCCACCGGAGAGCGCCCCGGGCGCGACGTCGATCTCACCCGCCAGGCCGCAGGCGTCAAACGGGCCGCAGGCGGCGGTGATCGCGGAGGATCGCACCGCGGCGACTGCACTCCCTTCCAGGCGAGTCACCCGATAGGTGACCTGCGTCAGCCGGGTTCGCGTGATGCCGGGCGGCAGCGAGGATCCAGCCGTGCCCGACGAGCGGTGAGGGCGGCCGACGACGAGCACGATGGTGGAGCGCACGGTGCCGGCCAACCCGTGGGCGGCGAACCGCCCGCTGGCGGTCAGAGCGATGGTGACGTCCCCGCGCAGGAGCCGGTTCAAGCCAAGGGTCCGCGAGGTCAGCGCGGCGGCGACGTCAGCGTCCAGGGGTCCCGCGCAACGGGTGCCCAGCAGCGGCTCCTCGGCGCCGCGGAGGCCGATCCTGACCCGAGCGCCCGCCACCGGCAGGGCGAAGAAGCCGAGTCCACCCTGACTCTGGTCGCTGCAGGATGTCGTGGTCCCGGTCGCCTGGGAGTGCTGGACTGCGGATCGCACCGGGTTTCCAGGAGCGCCAAGGGTCATCGTCGCGGTGGTGAACCGCCGGCCGTGCTGCTCGAAGGTGGCCAGGGCCAGATCGCCGTCGTTCTGCGGCTGCCAGGTCTCGGTCCCGGCATAACCGCACAGGCCGTGGGCGGCGCACCCGGTGCCCGGATCGCCGGTGAAGGTGACAGTGAGACGCCCCGTCGCGCACACCGACATGTCTGTCTGCGCCACCAGCCTGCCGCCGCCTCCGAAGAGGAACACCGATGATTCACCGCCGCTCGAACAGCTCGACGTCAACGCCCGCAACGCATGCGGGCGTGTCGCCCGCGCCCGCGGCGAGAATGCCGCCAGCGACAGCAGTCCGATGCAGCTCAGCGCCACCACCAGCGCCCACAGCCCTGGTGACCGGCCCCGTGCCTCTCCCCGCTGCATCCCCAGACCTACAGCAGTGCGAAGGTGGCGACGGCGTGGACGACGGTCTTGCCGTCCTGATCGACATGGGCGTCGCACACCAACACGTGCTCGCCTTGCTTGCGCACCTGCGCAGTCACGGCCATCGGGCCCGCGCGCCCGGCCGTCAGATACGCGATGGTCAGCTGGCTGGTCGCGGGGACCTCGCCGTCGTCGGTCCGGGTGCGTGCCGCCATGCCCATCGCCGTGTCCACCAACGTGGCCAGGACCCCGCCGTGAACGGTGCCCCCCGGATTCAGGTGGGTCTGCTCAGCCTCGAATTCCAGACGCGCCTGCCCGTCCTCGGCGGATTCTCCCCGAATGCCCAGAGCGCCGGCGAACCCGTCCATTCCGCGACTCTACCCGCGCGATGACCGTTCTGACCGCCGGTGTGCGCCGGAGACGGCCGCTGCACCGCCGCCCCGCCGGGGCAGACTCCACGGCGCCGAGAACGAAGCACCGGTCTTGGGTTTCGCGTCTTCGCGGCGGGTAGGCAGAAGATCGCGCGGGAGGCCGGGGCGGCGTTCCTGGGCTACACCAAGCTCTACGGACAGGTGCCCGGCGGGCAAGCCGAGTTCCTCCGCGTTCCCCAAGCTCAGTTCGGGCCCATCAAGGTTCCCGACGGACCGGCAGACGACCGCTTCG